>DASYXX010000019.1:0-1789 GCA_035934395.1 Streptosporangiaceae bacterium | reverse complement strand
CCGGCCGGACGAGCGAGCCCGTCGAGTTCGCGGGCACGCTCGCGGACCTGGACCGGGTGCTCGCCGCGGCGGACGTGCTGCTCGTCTCGCTGCCGCTGACCCTGGCCACCCGCGGGCTGCTCGGCGGGCGCGAGCTCGCGCTGATGAAGCCGACCGCGATCCTGGTCAACGTGGCCAGGGGACCGATCATCGACCAGGGCGCGCTGTACGAGCACCTGCGCGCGCACCCGCAGTTCGGCGCCGGGATAGACACCTGGTGGGACGAGCCGGCGGGGGATGCCCCGTTCCGCACCGATTATCCCTTCTTCGACCTGCCCAACCTGATCGGGTCCCCGCATAACTCCAGCATCGTGGCCGGGACCATGCTGTCCGCCGCCCGCGTGGCCGCGCAGAACGTGGCCCGCTACCTACGCGGCGAGCCAGTTAGGGGCGTGGTCCGTCGAGCCGACTACGTCGCCGAGCCGGGACGCTAAGCTCCGCTCCGGGCTAACACAGGAGGCAGCATGGACAACCTGTCGGTGGGGATCATCGGGGCCGGGTGGATGGCGCAGGAGCACCGGCGGGTGCTCGGGTCGCTCGACGGCGTCAGCCTCGGCGCCGTGTGTGACACCGACCGCGATCGAGCCGAGGACCTCGCCCGCGGCACCGGGGCGCGGGTCTACCTCGACTGGCGTGACCTGCTCGACCGCGAGGACCTGGGCGCGCTCGTCGTCGCGATCCCGCCGCTGGCCCACCGCGATCCGACCGTCGAGGCGCTGGGCCGCGGGCTGCCGGTGTACCTGGAGAAGCCGATCGCGCGCACGCTCGAGGATGCCGCGGCGATCGTGGCGGCGGCCGAGGCCGCCGGCGCCGTGTGCGCGGTCGGCTACCAGTGGCACGCGCTCGACGTGCTCGCCGACCTGCGCCGGCTGCTCGAGGGCGAGCAGATCGGGCTCCTGGTCGGGACCAGCATCGGGCCGACCCAGAGCCGACCGTGGTTCCTCGACCGGCGGGCCGGCGGGGGGAACCTCCTCGAGCGCGGCAGCCACCACCTCGACCTGGCCCGGGCCGTCGGCGGCGACGTGGTGTCGGTTCAGGCCGCGGCGGGCCGCGTCCGGCTGGCCCGCAGCACCGGGGATTTCGGCGGGGACATCGACGACGCCGTGACGATCCTGCTCGAGCTGGCCTCGGGCGCGCTGGCGACGATCGTGGTCGCCTGGACCCGGCCGGGCCAGCCGGGCAGCTACGCGCTGGACGTCGTCGCGTCGGACTCGACGCTGCGGCTGCACCTCGACCCGGACTTCACGCTCACCGGGATCAGCCACGACCGCCCGGTCACCCTCCGGTCCGCATCCCAGCCGCTGGAGCAGTCCTGGCGCCGCTTCCTGCACGCGGTCGGCGAGCGAGACCCGTCCGCCGTCGCCTGCGCGCCGCCCGACGCGGCGGCCACGCTGGCGGTCGCGGCGGCCGCCGAGCGCGCCCTGGAGACCGCGCGGGCCGTCCCAGTGGAGACGATATAGCCGAGCCGCGAGACTACGCCAGCCCCGTGGGGCGGCGCAGCCGTGTCAGCGGCGAGGGTCGGCCTTGGCCGGCCCGAGCCGATGGCAGCGGGGGGGTCCTGGGGGGTCGTCCCCCCCGGGCAACACAGCCGTTGCACTGGAGACATACCTGGTAGACAATCAAACGCTACGCAATAGCGTCGAACGCTGCTCGCAACTCCGGCGGGCGCCGGATCCGGGAAGTGGGTGGGCAGGTGACGGGGTACCTGCTGAAACGCCTGGGGCTGACGGTCCTCACCCTGATCCTCCTC
>DASYXX010000006.1:0-2496 GCA_035934395.1 Streptosporangiaceae bacterium | reverse complement strand
CTTCCTCGCGGTGACCGGCACGGCAAAGGACCGCCGGTCACCGGCCCAGGCCGAGCGCGGGACCGCGTCTTCCAGGCGCCGCAGCTCATCCGGGCTGAGCTCGGCGTCCGCGGCGGCGACGTTCTCCGCGATCCGCTCCGGGCGGCGGGTGCCGGGGATCGGGACGATGTCGGGGCCCTGGGCGAGCAGCCAGGCCAGCGCCAGCTGGCCCGGTGTCATCCCGAGGTCGTCGGCGATGTGGTGCAGCGCCGCGACGTGGCTCAGGTTGCGGTCGAGATCGGCGCCCTGGAAGCGCGGGTCGTCGCGCCGGAAGTCGCTGCTCGCGATGTCCGCGGTGGTGAGCGTCGAGGTGAGCAGGCCGCGGCCGAGCGGGCTGTAGGGCACCAGGCCGATGCCCAGCCGCCTGGCCGCCGGCACGACGTCGTCCTCGGGGTCCCGCCAGAGCAGCGACCACTCGAACTCCACCGCGGCGATGGGGTGCTCTGCGGCGGCCTGCCCGAGCTGCTCGGGGGTCGCCTCGGACAGGCCGAGATGACGGACCTTGCCTTCGGCCACGAGCTCGGCCATGGCGCCGACCGTCTCGGCCACCGGAACCTCGGGATCGACCCGGTGCAGGTAGTACAGGTCGATCACGTCGAGGCCGAGGCGGGACAGGGACGCCTCGCAGTAGCCCCGGACGTGGTCGGGGCGGCCGTCCACGCGCACGCCCGTCTCGTCACGGACGATGCCGAACTTGGTCGCCACCTGGACCCGATCGGGTCGGCCGGCCAGCGCGCGGGCGATCAGCCGCTCGTTGTGTCCCTGGCCGTAACTCATCGCGGTGTCGAGCAGCGTCACGCCCAGGTCGAGCGCCCGGTGAATGACCCGGATCGACTGGTCGTCGTCGGCCGGGCCGTAGCCCTGAGACAGACCCATGCATCCCAGGCCGATCGGAGAGGTCGCCAGCCCGTCCCGACCCAGATGTCGTTGCCGCATGACCCCAGGGTGCCGGGCTCGCACTCATAAGTCCAAGACCATCTTGCACTATGACTTAGAACGAGTCACTCTAAAACGATGGAGCTTCGGCAGCTCGTCTACTTCGAGGCCGTCGCACGGCACGGCGGGTTCAGCCGCGCCGCCGAGCAGCTGCGCATCGCCCAGCCTGCCGTGTCCGCGCAGATCAGGCGGCTGGAATCCGAGCTGGGCACCGCCTTGCTGCAGCGCACGACCCGCCGCGTGGCGCTCACCCACGCCGGAGAGCTGTTCCTGGCCCGCACCCGCGCGGTGCTCGACGAGCTCGACGGGGCCCGCGCCGAACTGGACGAGCTGGCCGCCGTGCGGCGCGGGCACCTCCGCATCGGAGCGACGCTGGTCCTCGCGTCGATCGACCTGCCCAGGTCGCTGGCGCGGTTTCACCGCCGCTATCCCGGGGTCACGCTGGCCCTGCGGACCGGGCTGATCGCCCAGCTGCTCGACGACCTCGACTCCGGCACGGTGGACGTGGTCGTCGGCCCCTTGCACGACGACCTGCCCGCGGGCTTCCTCGCCGAGCCCCTGGCCCCCGAGAACCTGGTCCTGATCACCGCGCCCGACCGGCGCCTGCCCCCGGTCGCGACGCTGGCCGCGGTCCGGGACGAGCCGTTCGTCTGCCTGCCCGCCGGCAGCGGCCTGCACGCGCTCCTCGTCGGCGCGGCCGCCGCCGAGGGCTTCAGGCCGCAGATCCCGTTCGAGACGCACAGCCCCGGCAGCATTCGCGAGCTTGTCTCGGCCGGCCTCGGCGTGGCCCTGCTCGCCGAGTCAGCGGCGTACGCCGCCGGGCCGGCGGTTCAGGTTCACTCCCTTGATCCCCCGCTGGCGCACCCGCCGATCGGCGTCATCCAGGTCCGGGGCCGCGTGCCCAGCCCCGCCGCCCGCGCCTGGCAGCAGTATCTGTGTTATCCCGGGGGGTAACCCCCTAACCCCAGGCCGGGGGCGTTAGCTATCAGCTCATCGACGCCAGCGAGGTAACGAGCGTCAGTATCGCGATCAGGGCGAGCAATATCGGCACCATGAGGTGATCGTTGGCCGGTATGGCGTGTCGGCCCATCGGGGGGCTTCTCTCGTGCGGTACCAGGTGGCTAACCTGCATGTTGCACGTTACACGCCGGCGGGTCCGGCCCCAAGGCCCGACGGCCAGGGAAAATCGCACTCTTTTCGCGGCCGCGCCGGGCGCGGGCCTGGCCGGCGGCAGCGCCTGTGGGGTCTGGTATCCCGCAGCACCCGGCGGGGTTAGTGTGTGACGTGCCGCTCTGGGCCACGGCTGCAGGAGGAAACCGCAGTGCTCTATCAGGTGTCGAGGCTGATCGCCGGGCCGCTGCTGCACCTGCTGTACCGGCCGACGGTCACCGGGATCGAGAACGTCCCGGCGTCCGGCGGGGCCATCATCGCGTCGAACCACCTGTCGATCATGGACTCGATCTTCCTGCCGCTGATGGTCCCCCGGCAGGTCACCTTCGCCGCCAAATCCGAGTACTTCAC
>DASYXX010000758.1:0-2580 GCA_035934395.1 Streptosporangiaceae bacterium | reverse complement strand
AGTGGCGGCGAGACTCCCGAGCTCGGAGATGCTTCCTGACTCGCGACGGCTCATACTGAGAGAAGGCTGAAAGTGTGATGCCGCTCATGCCGGAGGGTGCGGGTGGACGTAGGCGGCGATCCGGGACGGGATGACTACGGCCTGCCACCGATTGACGTCGTGATTCCCGACGACGCCAGGGAGCTCGACCGTGACGTGCAGGCGTACCAGCGCGAGCTGCGGGCCCAGCGCCGGCGGCAGCGCGCCAGGCGCCTGCGCGGGCCGCTGACCCGGGACGGGATGGTGCTGCCGCTGCTGGCGGGCTGCCTCATCCTGGCGCTGATCACCAGCACCCTGCTCATCATGTTCGCCGCCGACCAGACCGGCATGCCGGGTCTGGGGGGCCACACCGCGACCGGACCGCCGGCGAACCACCAGCCGACAACCGCGCCGAGCCACCCAGCAGCCGGGCAGCTCGGCGGGCCGCTGCCCGCGGCGGTGATCGTCCTCGGCGGCAGGCATGTGCCGTTGCGCTCCATCGCTGCCGCTCGGCCGTCCGTGCTGGCGCTGATCCCGGTGGACTGCGCGTGCGCACCCGCGCTGCGCGCGCTGCGCGTCCAGGCCGCTCAGGCGCATGTGGCCCTCTACGTTGTGGGGACCGGCGGGGACCAGAAACGGGTGGCACTGCTGGCGGCCCAGGCTGGCCAGTCTTCCGCCCAGGTCGGCGAGGACGTTCATAACGTCCTCGGTCCCGCCTACGATCAGCTAGGGCTGACCGCGATCCTGGTGCTCCGGGGCGGCGCCGTATACACGGTCGTTCACTACATAACGCTGTCACGCGGAGAGAATCTGGCCGCCAGCCTCCGGCAGCTCGCCGCGGTCGGGCGGTAGCACTCGTCGGGCCGGCGGGAGGCCGGCGGCGGCCCTGATCATCGCGGCGGCTACGCTGTTGCGTCGTCCCAGTGCCTCGCTTGACAACGACGAGGAGCACGCCGTGATCCGGAGCCGGAGCAGGGCAGCCAGGCCGCGCCGCCTGCTGGTCCTGGCGATTGCCGCGCTGATCCCCGCACTCGCCGGATGCGAGGCCGGAAACAACGCCCCGACACAGCAGTTTCATCAGCCCACCGACGGCGCTGGCGTCGTGCACGACAACATCGCGATCAGGAACGTTTTCGTGCTCGGCGCTCCGATCGGCGTGACAGTTCCGGCCGGCCAGTCGGCGGGGTTGTTCCTCGCGCTGATCAACGACGGATCGCCGGACAGGCTGCTGAGCATCTCGGCGCCGGGAACGGCGACGTCGGTCACGCTGCCGGGCGGCGCGGTCAGCCTGGCCAGCCAGCAGGCCGTGCTGCTGACCGGCCCGGAGCCGAAGGTCATCCTCGAGGACCTGACCCGCCCCCTCGTCGGCGGGACCTCGATCGTGCTGGTGATGAATTTCCAGAACGCCGCGAGCCTCACGCTGCAAGTCCCGGTGATACCGCAGGCCTCGTACTACTCGACGTACTCGCCCCCGCCGACCCCGACGCCCACCCCCGCGGCCACCCCGGCCAGGCACGGCAAGCACAAGGCCAAGCCCACCGCCACCCCGTCCCCGTAAGTGCCGGATGCGAGGGCCGGCCAGCGGCCGGCCCGAGCAGACGGCAGCGGATGCGGCGACAGTGGGCAAGCACCGTGAGGCGATCACCGGCGTATGCCGCCTGTGAGGGCCGACCGGAGGCTGGCCCGAGCAGACGGCAGGGGGGCTCCGGGGGGCCCCGGCCGAAGGCCGTGCTAGACGCGAGGGCCGGCTCGCCGGCCCGAGCGGATGGCAGGGGTCCGGGGCGGAGCCCCGGGGCAAGCACAGCCCCCCGGTCTGGGGGGTCCGGGGGGTTATCCCCCGGGTTAACCAGAGGGCTCGAACTTGTAGCCCAGGCCGCGCACGGTCAGGATGTGCGTCGGGTTCGCGGGGTCGGCCTCGACCTTTGCCCGCAGCCGCTTGACGTGGACGTCGAGCGTCTTGGTGTCGCCGACGTAGTCGGCGCCCCAGACCCGGTCGATGAGCTGCATCCGGGTCAGTACCCGCCCGGCGTTGCGCAGCAGCACCTCCAGGAGCTCGAACTCCTTGAGCGGCAGCTGGACCTGCGCGCTGCGGACGGTGACGACGTGACGGTCGACGTCCATCCGCACCGGTCCCGACTCCATGATCGAAGAGGTCGGCTCGTCGGAGTCCCCGCGGCGGCGCAGCACCGCGCGCATCCGGGCGACGAGCTCCCGCGAGGAGAACGGCTTGGTCACGTAGTCGTCGGCGCCAAGCTCAAGGCCGACCACCTTGTCGATCTCGCTGTCCTTGGCGGTGAGCATGATCACCGGAACGTTCGACCGCTCGCGCAGCGTCCGGCAGACCTCGCTGCCCGGCAGCCCGGGAAGCATAAGGTCGAGCAGCACCAGATCGGCGCCGTGCCGGTCGAAGGCCTCGATCGCGTCGGGCCCGGTCGGGCACACCGCCACCTCGAAGCCCTCCCGGCGCAACATATACGAGAGCGCATCGCTGAACGATTCCTCGTCCTCGACCACGAGCACCCGTGTCACTTCACTGCCTCCCTGACAGGCTGCGCCGGACCG
>DASYXX010000959.1:0-5441 GCA_035934395.1 Streptosporangiaceae bacterium | reverse complement strand
GGTCAGCGGCGACATGGCTGCGAACGAGATGAACAGGACCCCGCCGAGCCCGATCGCTTGCTTGCGCAGCTTCTGGACGTCCGCGCGATCGGCGATGTCCACCGTCTCCAGGGCGGTCCTCACCTCGCCGGAACCCACTGTGTCCATCTACCCTCCTGACTCGGTCGCCGCCGCTCAGGGACGTGGCGTTACGACGCGAATGATGTCATCCTCGAAGATGCGATCGCCTTGCTCCCGATGCCCGCAAGCGCACGCCAGTCCCACCGCTCTATGTGGTCTACTCAGCGAACCATAAGACCATTGCGAACCAGCTGTCAACGGGTCGGCAGGGGGCGAAATACGCCTGTAACCAGTCTATTTCCGGGATCGGGACCCGCGGGCGAGCGCCCGCCGAAGCGAGCCAAGCGGGCGGCGACAGTGTAGTCACGCTAAGTGCCCGAGATCTCGATGTCCGCGCGGCTGATGCGCGGTTTTCGTGGCCGGGTCCCCGGGGGAGTGGGGTCGATGGCCCACCGACCCCGCTCTATGGAGGTGAATGGCCCATCGACCGCACGGCCAGCCCGCGCGGGAAAGCGCGAAAGCCGCATAACGGGCGGCCGTTGGCGCCGTCTAGAGCGGCCGCCGGTGCTGCCCGGGGCGCGTGCGTGCGCTCGGGCCGGCAGGGCCGCCACGAGCAGTAACTAGGGTGTGCCGGGCGGGTCGAGGGCGGTCACGTACGCGGCCGAGATGCCGCCGTCGACCAGGAACTCGGAGGCGTTGATATACGAGGACGCGTCGCTGGCCAGGAACGCGACGACCTCGGCGATCTCCCTGGCGCGGGCGAAACGGCCGGACGGGACGTGGACCAGCCGCCGCGCCGCCTGCTCGGGGTCGAACAGCGTCCGCAGCAGCGGCGTGTCCACCGGGCCGGGACACAGCGCGTTGACCCGCACCCCGCGCTTGGCGAACTCGATCCCCAGCTCACGCGACATCGACAGCACCCCGCCCTTGGAGGCGGTATAGGCGATCTGGGACGCCGCCGAGCCGAGCCTGGCCACCAGCGACGAGGTATTGATCACCGAGCCCCCGCCCGACTGCAGTAGATACGGGATGCCGTACTTACAGCAGAGAAAGATGCTGGTCAGGTTGACCTCGATCACCCGGTTCCACGTCGCCAGGTCCGTGTCGAGCACCGATCCGTCCTGCGGCAGCGCGATCCCCGCGTTGTTGAACAGGACGTCGATGCGCCCGAACCGCTCGGCCACCGCGCGGTAGGTCGCGGCGACCTGATCGGCGTCGGTCAGCTCCGCCAGGAGGAACATCGGGGCGTCGACCTCGCCCTTGACGTCGACCGCGGCGACGACCGCGCCTTCCCGCGCAAGGACGCTGACGGTCTCGCCGCCGATCACGCCGGCGGCACCCGTCACCACGCAGACCTTCCCGTCGAGCGTGCCCACTTAGCGGTCTCCTCCGTGTCCTGGATCAGGGGGTGGCAATGCCCGGCGCTCAACGCAGGGAGCCGGGCCGGGCGAGCCTAGCGGAGGCTCCGCCGCAGGTCCCGCCGCGCCGTCTCGAGGTGGTCGACCACCGCCCGCTGCGCCGCGTCAGGATCCCGGCCAGCGATCGCGTCGAGAATCTGCTTGTGGTGCCGGTTCGCGGTCAGGAACACCCGGTCGATCAGCCGGTCGATCGGCACCCACATCGCCGCCCGCGCGTCCTCGATGGCCTGGCGCATCAGGCGGTTCCTGGCCGCGTCGGCGATGGCCAGGTGGAACGCGTTGTCCGCGGCCCGGAACCGCTGCGTTTCGCGGTCGGAGCGCATGACCTCATAGGCATCCTGCAGGATGGCCAGGTCCTCGTCCGTGCGCCGGTCCGCGGCCAGCCGGGCCGCGGCGCCCTCCACCGCGATGCGGTAGTCGAAGGTCTCCTCGATCTCGGGGAGCTTCTCGGCCAGCAGGGGACGAATGCGTTCCTCGTTCTCGGCCTGGTCGAGGACGATGATGCCGCCGCTGGCCCCGCGCCGGCTGACGACGTAGCCCTCGCCCTCGAGCACGCGGATCGCCTCGCGGACGGTGGTACGGGACACCCCGAGCTGCTGCGCCAGCATCCGCTCGGGCGGCAGCTTGTCCCCGGGGACGTAGGATCCGATGTGGATCGCTCGCCGGATCCGCTCGGTGACCACCTCGTACGCCGCGGCGAAGTCGATGGGCTCGATGCCGGTCACCGTCTGGTCACCCACTTTCGGCTCGCCACCGCGAGCGGCTGAGTTCGCGGTGGTACAGCGCTGCAGAATGCACCCTACCGGTCACCCGCTGTGCGGTGGCCGTGACTGCCGTGCCCGGGCGGCGCGGATCAGCCTCCGTAGAAGGGGACCGGGTCCGGCACCGCCGCGTGCGCCTGGTAGGCGCGCAGGTCATCGGGCTCGGCCTGGCCGGCCCGGTCGGCGGCCACGGCGTCACGGTACCGGGCGACCTCCTGGCTGGCCCGTGCCTCGTTCCAGCCGAGCTGCGGCGCCATCAGCGCGGCGGTGTGCGGCGCAGCCGCCAGCCCGCGGTCGCGGACCTCGATCGCCGTCCTGGTCCGGCGCGCGAGCACGTCCTCGAGGCGCACGGCGCCCTCGTGGGTGCACGCGTAGACGATCTCGGCCCCGAGATACCCGCCGGATCCCTCCACCGGCCGCCCGAGTTCCGGCCGCTTGCGGATCAGGCGGAGCAGGTCATCGACGCACGACCCGTACCGGGCGAGCAGCCGCTCGATCTCGGCGAGCGGCAGGCCGCTGGTCTCCGCCAGCCGCTGCCGCGCGGCCCACTTCTCGTGGTACCCGGCCGCGCCCAGCAGCGGCACCGTGTCCGTGCGCGACGGCGGGACCGGCCGAGGCAGATCGCGCGCCGCGGCGTCGATGAGGTCGCGGGCCATCACCCGGTAGGTGGTGAACTTGCCGCCAGCGATCGCGGTCAGCCCGGGCGCGACCGAGCTGACCGAGTGCTCCCGGCTGAGCCTGGTCGTGTCCCGGGCCTTCGGCGCGGCCACCAGCGGCCGCAGGCCCGCGAAGACCCCCTCGACATCGGCGTGGGTGAGCGGGCGGCGCAGCATCGTGTTGACCTTGGCCAGCAGGTAGTCGATGTCGGCGCGGTTCGCAGCCGGCCGGCCGGGGTCATGCTGCCACTCGGTGTCGGTATCGCCGATGATCCAGTGCTCGCCCCACGGGATCACGAACAGGACGCTCTTCTCGGTCCGGGCGAGCAGCCCCGTGTTCATCTGGATCCTGCGGCGCGGGACCACGATGTGCACGCCCTTGGACGGCCGGACTCGCGGGCGTGCGTCGTGCCCGTCCTGCCCCGCCGTTACGGTCCACGCGCCGGTCGCGAGCACGACGTGCCGGGCGCGGATGGTCAGCTCCCCTCCCTCCAGCACGTCGCGCCCCGTGACGCCGGTGACCCTTCCGTCCTCGGTGAGCAAGCCGTCCATGCGGACGTTGGTGGCCATCGCCGCGCCCTGGTCGGCCGCGGTCCGGGCCAGGCAGGCCACCATCCGCGCGTCGTCTTCCTGCGCGTCGTAGAACTGCACGGCCCCGACCAGGGCTTTCCGCTTGAGCGCCGGGGCCAGGCGCAGGGCTTTCCTCCGGGACAGATGCCGCGCGCGCGGGACCGCCCGCCGTCCGCCCATGCTGTCGTACAGCAGGAGCCCGGCGCCCACGTACGGGCGCTCCCAGCCGCGGTGCGTGAGCGGCCAGAGGAACGGGACGGGCCGGACGAGGTGCGGGGCCAGCTCGGTAAGCAGCAGCCTGCGTTCCCGCAACGCCTCGCGGACCAGTCCGAAGTCGAGCATCTCCAGGTACCGCAGGCCGCCGTGGATGAGTTTGCTCGACTTGCTCGACGCGCCCGCCGCGTAGTCGCGGGCCTCGATCAGGGCGACGGACAGCCCTCGGGTGACCGCGTCCAGCGCGGCGCCGGTTCCGGTCACGCCGCCGCCGACCACCACGACGTCGAACACCTCGCTGGCCATGCGCCCCAGCGACCAGGCCCGGTGCCGAGGATTCAGGGCGGTGGTGTCCAGGGCCGTGAGTTCGCGCGTCGCGTCGTCCCGCGCCGCAGACTCCTGTTTCATGGGCTCACCTCGGCCAGGGATTGCTCCAGCACCGTCTGCCAGGCGTGCCGGACCGCGGAGCGGGCGTCCTCGTGCAGCCCGGGCCGGACCAGATCCCCCGCCTCGAACGGCATGCGCTCGAGCG
The DNA here is from genome assembly GCA_035934395.1 of Streptosporangiaceae bacterium. Taxonomy (GTDB): domain Bacteria; phylum Actinomycetota; class Actinomycetes; order Streptosporangiales; family Streptosporangiaceae; genus JASHPR01. The sequence continues at coordinate 1,231 of DASYXX010000959.1, read as the reverse complement.
CGGCGAGATCCCAGAGGCCGGTTCCGAGGCCGGCCAGGGCGCCCGACCCGAGCGCGGTGACCTCCGCCGCCGCGGGACGTTCCAGCACCACGCCGGTCAGGTCGGCGATCGCCTGCAGCAGCGAGTCGTTGCGGCTCATGCCACCGTCGACGCGGATCGGCCGCAGCGGGCCGCTGATCCCGCGCCGGACCGCGTCGATCGCGTCGGCGACCTGGTGCGCGACGCCGAGCAGCGCGGCCTCGGCCACGTCGGCCGCTACCGCGTCGGCGGTCAGGCCCATGATGTCCGCCTTCGCCGCCGCCCCCCAGCGCGGCGTGCCCAGGCCGAACAGGGCCGGAACGCACCACGGGCCGCGGCCCGCCCCGCGGCTGGCCGCGTCGCTGAGGGCACCGTTGCGGATGACCGGCCAGCCGTCGCCGGCCAGGACGCCGAGCTGGCGCAGCCACGTCGTGACCCCGCCGGCGTTGGGCACGAACCCCTCCAGCGCGAACGCTGTCTCGCCCGGTCTCCCCAGCCGCCAGGCGCAGCTGGACACGACACCATCGGGGACCAGGGCGGGCGGCGCACCGCCCGCGTGACACCAGAGGAAGGCACCGGTGCCCAGGGTCAGCTTGGCCATGCCCTCGTTCCAGCAGCGCTGGCCGAAGAGCGCGGCCTGCTGGTCCCCGATGCTCGCCCCGATCACCGAGCGCCCGCCGCAGGCCCCCGGGTCGGTCGCCGCCAGCCGGCCGGCGGTATCGGTCACCGCGGGGAGCATCTGGCCGGGGATGCCGAACAGCTCGAGCAGCCACGGGTCCCAGGCCGCCGTGGCCTGGTTGAACAGCATGGTCCTGGCCGCCATCGACGGCTCGGTGACGTGGGCCACGCCGCCGCTCAGGTTCCAGGTCAGCCAGCAGTTGACGTCGCCGAACAGCAGTTCCCCCGCGGCGGCCCGGCGGCGGGCCCCGGGGACCCGGTCGAGCAGCCAGGACAGCTTGGCGGCGCTGAACGCGGGCTGCAGCGGCAGTCCCGTGCGCCCCCGGATCTCAGGCTCGTGGCCGGCCCGGCGCAGCTCCTCGCAGCGCCCGGCCGCCCGGCCGTCGCGCCAGCTGATAGCCGGGAAGATCGCCCGTCCGGACGCGCGCTCCCAGACGACGAACGTCTCGGTCTGGGCGGCCAGGCCGATCGCGGCGACGTCGGCCCAGCTCGCCCCGGCCTGGCCGATCGCGTCCGCGACCGCGCCGAGCACGCT
>DASYXX010000958.1:0-4660 GCA_035934395.1 Streptosporangiaceae bacterium | reverse complement strand
CATCGCCGCTTACGGGATTCTCTGGCTCGGCATCTACAGCACCACCCTCAACGCTTCCGAACAGCGCATAGACGCCGGCACGGCCGCGATGATCATCAACACCGGGCCCCTCCTGATCGCGCTCCTGGCCGGGATCTTCCTTCGCGAAGGCTTCCCGCGCGGGCTGCTCGGCGGCTGCGCCGTCGCCTTCGCCGGCTGCGCGCTGATTGGCGTCGCCACGCTCGAGGCCGGGGCGCGCCCGGTCCTGGGCGTTGTGCTCTGCGTCGCCGCGGCGCTCGCCTACTCCGCCGCCGTCATCGTGCAAAAACCCGTGCTCGCGCGCGTGTCGCCGTTCCAGGTCACCTGGCTGGGCTGCACGGCCGGCGCGATCGCCTGCCTCCCGTTCGCGCCGATGCTGGCGACCGAGGCCGCCAGGGCCAGCGCCTCCGTTATCGGCTGGACAATCTACCTCGGCTGCGTCCCGACCGCGCTCGGCTTCGCAACGTGGGCGTTCGCGCTGCGGCGAACCAGCGCAGGGCGCGCGGCGTCGCTCAACTACCTGATACCGCTGGTGGCGATCTTGCTCGGCTGGGCCGCGCTGGGCCAGACACCACCATGGCTTGCCGTAGCGGGCGGATCCCTGTGCCTCGCTGGCGTCTACCTCGCCCGCCGACCCCGCCCAGGAGGCTGAACGTGGACGAGCCACGGACCCGGCGGCGTCTGCTCAGGGCGGGGATGGCGCGCACTCTCGGCTTCGGCCTCTCGCGCGAGATGTGGCTTATCGAGGTCGGGATCTTCCTGAACATGTTCGGCTATGGCGCGGTCCTACCGTTCGAAATCATCTATCTGCATGACGCTCGCGGGTTCAGCCTCGGCGTCGCTGGCCTCGTCGTCGGCACGATCACCGGGGTCGCGTTCGTGGCGGCACCGCTGGTGGGACCGCTGATCGACCGCTGGGGGGCTCGGGTGACCGCGGTCGGCGCCGGGGTCGCGCTCGCCGTGGGCTACGCGGGCCTGGCGCTGGCTCACACCCCGGCTCCGGCGTTCGCGGCCGCCGCGCTCGCGGGCGCGGGGAACGGCGGGCTGAACCCGAGCCAGTCGACGCTGGTGACCACGCTCGCGCCGCCGGACCTGCGCCACCGCGCCACCGCGGTCTCGCGCGTGGCCGGGAACGCCGGGATCGGGATCGGCGGCGCGCTTGGCGGCCTGGTCGCCGCCTACGGCCTGCGCGGGTTCGTGGCGCTGTTCCTGTTCAACGCCGTCACCTACCTCGTCTACGTCGGCGTGCTTGTCGCCGTGGTGCGCGACGGCGCGCGGCCGGAGCCGGTCACGGGCGGGTACCGGCTGGTGGTCAGGGACCGGGCCTTCATCCAGCTGGTGGTCACGGAGGTGGCGGTGATCGCGGTCGGGTGGGGGGTCTTCACCTGGCTCGTGCCCCCGTACGCCAGGAACGACCTCGGCATCGGCGCGCGCCCGATCGGGCTGCTGCTGCTCGCCAACGCGGCCACGGTCGTCGTCGCCCAGGTGCCGGTCGCCAGGCTCGCCGAGGGCCGCCGGCGGGCCCTGATGATGGCGCTCGCCGCGTCGATCTTCGCCGGAGCCTGCCTGCTTGTTTTCGCCGTGGGCTCGCGCGCCGGCACGGCGTACCCGGCGCTGCTCGTGGCCTCGATCGCGGTGGGCGTCGGGGAGTGCTTCTATACCACCGTGCTGACCCCGCTCATCGCCGATCTCGCGCCGCCTGGCCTGCGCGGACGGTACATGGCGTCGATGGGGTTCTGCTGGTGGATCGGCCTGGCGATCGCGCCGACGCTGGGCGCGCAGCTGCTCAGCCACTCGCCCACGGCGGTCTTCCTCGCCGGGGCGGCGGTGGCCGGCGCGGCCGCCGCCTCGTCGCTGACGCTGGAGCGCAGGCTGCCCGATGCCGCCCGGCTGACGCCGGGCCGTCGGCGGGCCGCGGCGAGCTCTCCCGGCTAGGGTCGCGGCGAGTGCTCAGGAAGCGGCGAGCGCGCGCTGCTTGGCGCGGTCGGCCAGCCGGTCGGGGAGCGTCGTGAGCAGCCCTATCAGCGGCCTGGCCCGGGGCGGCACGACGTAGCGGGGTCGCGGGCTGCGGTGCTCGGCGGCGTCCGCGATAGCGGCAGCGACCTGCTCGGGCCTGATGCCCTTGGCGATCTGCGCGGCCAGGTACCTGGCCCCGCCCGCCACCATGCTCGCGTAGGCCTCAGGGATGTCCTGTCGTGCCCCGGCGCGGGCGTCGGCGGACTCGCCGAGGCCGGTCGCGACGAAGCCGGGCTCGATGATGACGACCTGGATGCCAAAGCCGGCGACTTCCTGGCGCAGGGCATCGGATAGCGCCTCGACCGCGTACTTGGTGGCGCCGTAGACACCCATGCCGGGGAACGTGGTCCGGCCGACCAGCGAGCTGACGTTGATGATGCGGCCCGACCCGCGCGCCCGCATGGTCGGCAGGGCGGCGCGGGTCATCGCGAGCAACCCGAAGACGTTGGTGGCGAACTGGCGCTGAACGTCGGCGCCGGCGAGGATCTCGACCGGCCCGGTCAGGGCGAACCCCGCGTTGTTGACCAGGACGTCCACGCCGGCCCCGCCGGCACCGGCCTCGATCGTCGCCCAGGCGCGGCGCACCGAGTCCGGGTCGGTCACGTCCAGGCTGACGGCCCGGACGTTCGGCGTGGCGGCGGCCAGGTCGGCCAGCACCTCCTCGCGCCGGGCGGCGGCGAACACGAGGTGGCCCCTGCGGGCGAGCTCGAGCGCCGTGGCCCGTCCGATTCCCGAGCTCGCACCGGTCACCGCCACCTTCAGCGCGCCTGCCATCGTGCCTCCTCCGCGGGGCGGGGTCCGCGGCCAGCCAGCCGCGCTGGAAACAGATCGGTTTACCCTCACGTACCGTACACCGATCTGTTTCCCCACGCCAGCGCCCGGCATAGGCTCGGGGGATGAGTGACCGAACCACGCCGGGACCGCGCCAGCGGCTCCTGGACGCCGCGGCCGACCTGTTCTACCGGCAGGGCATCGGAGCGGTCGGGGTCGACCTGGTGAGCCGGGCGGCCGGGGTATCCAAGCGCACGCTCTACCAGCAGTTCGGCAGCAAGGACCAGCTTGTCGCCGAGAGCCTGGACGCGAAAGGCGCGGCCATCCTCGGCATGTACCTGCCGGTCGGCGGCGACGACCTGCCGCCCCGCGAGCAGATCCTCTCCGTCTTCGACGGGCTGGCCCGGTGGACGGCGTCCGACGACTTCCGAGGCTGTCCGTTCATCAACACCGCCGCCGAACTGGCCGACCCAGGCCACCCGGCCCGGCAGGTGGCGCGAAACTACAAGCTCGCGCTGCGCGGTTACTTCGCCCAGCAAGCCGAGCGCGGCGGCGCCGAGGACCCGCAGCGCCTGGCCGACCAGATGATCGTGGTCTTCGACGGCGCCCTCGTGCAGGCGGTCATGGGCACGGGCCAGCACGCCGAGGCGGCACGCACCGCGGTCCATGCCCTGCTCGACGCCCAGGGCATGCGCTAGCCCGGGGGCTCGGCCGCCATTCGGGTCGTGGGCACCTCGCGCGGGTAACCGGGCACCGGCCGGCCGCGTGGTGGTGCCCCCGCAGGCGCTGTAACCCGTGCGCGGGCCCCACGATCAGGCCGTCTTCTGCGGGGAGATGTTTTGGGCCAGACTCGTGTGCGGCAGATGACGTAGTCGTCGGGAGCGGCGCATGGGCTCGGTACGAGACGCGACCTTCGAGGTCGCCCGGCAGCACGGCATGACCACCTGGTTCGGCAATCCCGGGTCGACCGAGATCCCGCTGCTGGCCGACCTGCCGGACGACATGCGTTACGTGCTCGCGCTGCACGAGAACGCGGCCGTGGCAGCGGCCGCCGGGTACGCCATCGCCTCGGACCGGCCGGCCATGGTCTCCCTGCACACGACAGCCGGGCTCGGCAACGCGGTGAACTCGCTGGCGACGGCCCGGGTCAACCGGGCCCCGCTCGTGGTCCTCGTGGGCCAGCAGGACCGGCGGCACCTGCTCGCCGAGCCGTTCCTCACCGGGCAGCTCGCGGGCCTGGCCGGCGAGTACCCGCTCGAGGTGTTCCAGCCGCCGCGGCCGCAGGACGTGCCGGGCTGCGTCGCCCAGGCCACGCACACGGCCGCCGCGGGGCGCGGCCCGGTGATCGTCATCGTCCCGATGAGCGACTGGGACGAGCAGACGGACGAGCCGGCCGTGCCCGCGCCGCTGGTCAGCGGGCGAGCCTCGGGCGTCGGCCCCGGCGACGTGACCGCGATCGCCGCGCTGCTCGGCCAGGCCAGCGCACCGGTCCTGGTGACCGGCGCCGGGGCGGACTCGGCCGGGGCGTGGGACGCGCTCGTGAGGCTCGCCGACCAGCTGGACTGCCCGGTGTTCCAGGAGCCGTTCACCGCGCGGGCGGGCTTCCCGCAGGACAACCCGCGGTTCGCGGGCTTCCTGCCGGCGGGCCGGGCCGCGCTGCGGGCCGCCCTGGCGCCCTACGACGCGGTGGTCGTCGTCGGCGCCGCCATGTTGCGCCAGTACCTTTACGAGCCGGGGCCGCTGTTCGAGCCGGGCACCCGCACGGCGGTGATCAGCGAGGACGTCGCCGAGGTCCGGCGCAGCCCGGTCGACGTCGGGCTCGTGGCACCGCCGGCCGCGGCGGTCGCGGCGGTCG
>DASYXX010000924.1:0-11450 GCA_035934395.1 Streptosporangiaceae bacterium | reverse complement strand
CTTCCTGCGCCCGGTCAGCGCCAGCGCCTGCATCTCCGCGCTGAGCTCGGCCGCGCCCCGGTCGATGTTCGTCTCGACGTACAGCGGGACGACGTCGAAGTCTTCGCCGGGAAAGACCACCCGCTGCAGTACACGCGGGACGCGCAGGCCCTGGTCCGCCTCAGTTGCGTTATTCATGTCCGCCGTTTCGGTCTGTAAGCGCGGTCTCGGGGTTGAGCGGAGCACGTTCAGTGAAAAAGGGGAGCAGGCGGTTCTCGAACATGGTCAGCGCCGACCCTATGGCCATGTGCATGTCGAGGTATTTATACGTGCCGAGCCGCCCGCCGAAGAGCACGCCTTGCTCGCGGTCGGCCATCTCGCGGTAGGCCAGCAGGCGCGCCCGGTCCTCGGCCGTGTTGATCGGGTAGTACGGCTCGTCGCCGTGCTCGGCGAACCGCGCGTACTCCCTCATGATCACGGTCTTGTCCCTGGGGTACCAGTCCCGCTCCGGGTGGAAGTGGCGGAACTCGTGGATGCGGGTGTACGGGACGTCGGAGTCCGCGTAGTTCATGACCGGGGTGCCCTGGAAGTCGCCGGTGGGCAGGACCTCGAGGTCGAAGTCCAGGGTGCGCCAGCCCAGGTCGCCCGCCGCGTAGTCGAAGTACGCGTCGAGCGGGCCGGTATACACGACGGGCACGCTCCCCAGAAGCTCGGATCGCAGGTGCGCGAAATCGGTGTTCAGCCGCACCTCGATCTTCGGGTGATCGACCATGCGCTCCAGCCAGGCAGTGTAGCCGTCGACAGGAAGCCCCTCGAAGGTGTCATTGAAATATCGGTTGTCGAATGTGTAACGCACCGGTAGCCGAGTGATGATCTCCGGGGGAAGGTCGACCGGATCGGTCTGCCACTGCTTATACGTGTAGCCACGGATGAACGCCTCGTAGAGCGGCCGCCCGATCAGCGACACGGCCTTCTGCTCGAGGTTGACGGCCCGGGCCGGCTCGATCTCGGCCGACTGCTCGGCGATCAGCGCCCGCGCCTCGTCCGGGGACAGGGCCGCCCCGAAGTACTCGCACATCGTGGCCAGGTTGATCGGCATCGGGTACACGCGGCCCTTGTAGATCGTGAACACCCGGTGCTGATATCCGGTGAAGCCTGTGTAGCGGTTGGCGTACTCCCAGACGCGGGCGTTGGACGTGTGGAACAGGTGCGCGCCGTAACGGTGGATCTCGATCCCGGTCTGCGGCTCGGGCTCGCTGTAGGCGTTCCCGCCGATGTGCGGGCGCCGCTCGATGACCAGGACGCGCAGCCCCAGCTCACGCGTGCACCGCTCGGCGATGGTCAGCCCGAAGAAACCGGACCCTACGACGGCGAGGTCGACGTTCACGGGTTCACGGACGGCCGGGCGGAAAGTTCTGAATATTCACCATCAACTGGATACTCCGACTCGGATGGCTCCCCTGGCGCCAGGGTAGCCAGATCGTCGCCCAGGCGCTGGCTGTAGTGCGCGACGATCGGGCGGTACACGGCGCGGCGGAACCGCCACGGGACGAGCCGGTAGCCCCCCCGCACCAGCACGTTGCGCACGAACTCGGCTGTTGAGGTGAACCCCAGCCGCCGGAACTCGCGCTGCAGCCGCAGCTCGGAGCGGAACAGCTCGGTCCCGCCCCGCCGCTTGAACGCCTGCGCGCCGACCCGGTAGAAGACCAGCGGCTCGGCCACGTTGACCGCTCGCGCCCCGCCGGAGAGCATCCGGGCGAACAGCGCGTAATCCTCCATCAGCGGGAGATCGCCGTAGCCGCCCGCCGCGAGCACGGCGCTGCGGCGGTAGACGACCGTCGGGTGGTTGAACGGGTCGTGCATCCGCGCGTACCGCTGGATCTGGACCGGATCAGTGGGCGGGGTGCGCTGCCCGACGATGTGGTCGGTGTCGTCAACGAACTCCAGCAGGCCGGCCCCGACGATGTCCGCGTCCTGGATGAGCGGCAGCTCCACCTCGAAGCGGTGCGGCATCGCCACGTCGTCGGCGTCCATGCGGGCGATCACGTCGAACCAGCTCGCGGCCACCCCCCGGTCGAGCGCGGGCCCCAGGCCGCCGTTGCGCGACAGCGGGACCATGGTCACCGGCACCGGGCTGCGGCGGGCGAACTCGTCGAGGCACCCGGCGAGCTCGTCGCGAACCGGCCCGTCCCTGACGATGACCACCTGGTCCGGGCGTACGGCCTGGTCGTCGACCGCGCTGCGCAGTGCCCGCCGCAGATAGTCGGGCCGGTCCCCGTCGTAGACCGAGACCAGGAGCGAGAAGGGTTCATGCATCAGCAGAACAGGCCTTCCGTGTCAGGGAGATCACGCAGTCATAGCAGGTAGACGGCCGGCGGCGGCGGGCAGCCGATCGGCGCGGTTCGAATATAGCCGGGATTACCGACCCCCTGCGGGCGTTGGGCGCGACCAACGCAGATCATGGGGTGAACGTTGCAGGACCCACCATATGAGTACCCTGGTCCCGGGTTACTGTCACCCGGGCGCCGGCGCGCCGCCCCAAGCCAGAAAACTCATATCTATAACACCTATCTGTAACGCAACCACCTGGGAGGTGCCGGTTGGCGAGGGTGGTCCTGCACATCGGCGAGCCCAAGACGGGCACGACGTCGCTGCAGCAGATCATGTGGCGTAACCGCTCCGAGCTGGCCGCCCGCGGCGTCGTGCTGCCGGGCCATCATCCGCAGGATCACTTCCGTGCCAGCCAGGACCTGCGCGGCATCGAGAAGCTGGCCAGCGACCCGGCAGGATCCTGGACCGGCGAGTGGGAGATCCTGGCCCGGCAGGCGCAGCAGGCGCAGCGGGTGGCGGTCATCTCGCATGAGCTGTTCTCGGCCGCCGACGCAGAGCAGGCCGAGCGCGCGGTGCGGTCGCTGCAGCCCGCCGAGGTGCACGTCGCGCTCACCGTGCGGGACATGGGCACGCTGCTGCCCGCCGAGTGGCAGGAAACCGTGAAGCACCGCAACACACGCAGCTGGGATGACTGGCTCGAGGACGTGATCGACCGCGAGTCGGTCTCGGCCGACCGCCGCCAGTGGTGGTTCTGGCGCGTCCACGACACGCTGGCCATCCTCGAGCTGTGGTCGCGTCACGTGCCGCCCGAGCGGGTGCACGTGATCATGGTCCCGCCGCGCGGCTCGGACCAGCGGCTGCTGTGGCAGCGGTTCGCGTCCCTGCTCGACGTCGACCCGGACTGCGTCGACGTCACCCGGGCGCGGCCGAACGCGTCCCTCGGGATGCCCGAGACCGAGTTCCTGAGGCGGCTGAACCAGGCCCTTCCCGCGGAGGTCCCGGACTGGTTCTACATGTGGAACGTCAAGGAGGCGGTCGCCCACCAGGCCCTGGCCGCGCGCCCGGTCGACGCACGGCTCGTCCTGCCCGCCGACCGGGAGGGCTGGGCCAAGGAGCAGGCGGAGACGCTGGTCGCCGGGCTGCGCGGCGCCGGTTACGACCTGATTGGCGACCCCGACGAGCTGCTGCCCCGCCCGCCCGCCGAGCCGTACTCCAGCCCCGCAGGCCAGCGCGCCGAGCGGGTGCTGGACGCCGCGGTGGACGCGGCCGCGGCCCTGGTCGTCAACCAGTACCACAAGGCCTACCCCGCGGCCAGGCCGCAAGGGAGCCAGCCCGGGCCGCACGGCCTTGTGAGCCGGGTCGAGTCCACGGTCGCGTCGTCGCCGTGGCTCAAGCGCACCGTGCGCGATCTATCCAGCCGGTCCGCCCTCGTGCGGCGGCTGCGGATCCGGGCGTGGCGGTCGATGGAGCGCAGGCGGGCGCGCTAGCATGCCAGATCCTCGGGTGACCGCGGTCGTGGTCACGTACAACCGGCGGGAGCTGCTGCTCGAGGCGCTGGCGGCGGTGCACGCGCAGAGCCGCGCCCCCGCTGCGGTGATCGTGGTCGACAACGCCTCCACCGACGGCACGGCCGCCGCGGTGCGTACGCGCTACCCTTCGGTACAGCTGGCCGAGCTGGGCCACAACACCGGCGGCGCGGGCGGGTTCGCCTACGGCATCGCGCTGGCCCTCGCCAGCGGCGCGGACCTCGTCTGGCTCATGGACGACGACACGGTGCCCGGGCCGGACGCGCTGCAGGCGATGATCGAGGCCCGCGGGAGCTATCAGGGCACCGCCGGTGGTAGCGCCCATGGTGGCAGACACATCGTTCCTGCGCTGGTCGCCAGCCGGGTGCTGTGGACCGACGGGCGCGCGCACCCGATGAACACGCCGCGGACCAAGCCGTTCGCTGGCAGGCCGGAGCGCCGGGCCGCCGCGGCGGTCGGCTGCGTGCCGATCCGCTCGGCGTCGTTCGTGTCGATCCTGGTCGACGCCGGCGAATGCCGGCGGCGCGGGCTGCCTCAGGCCGACTACTTCCTGTGGAACGACGACTTCGAGTTCACCACGCGGCTGCTGCGCGGTAACACCGGCCTGCTCTGCCCGGCCAGCGTCGTCGTGCACAAGACCCGGGCGTTCGGCTCGACGGACGCTGACCCGGGACCTCGCTTCTTCTACGAGGTCCGGAACAAGATCTGGACTCTGCGGTCCGGCGCGCCGCTCGCCCCGGCGGAGCGGCTGCTGTACACGGGCTCGACGCTGCGCCGCTGGGCCCGCACGTTCGTGCGGTCACGAGACCGCGGCACCCTCGGACGGTCGCTGGCCCGGGGAATCGTCGCCGGGGTGCGGACCAGCCCGCGGCCTACGGAAGAGGTACTTGCGGCTGCGGGTCTGACGGTGCCTGCTCTGACGGGGCCTGCTCGGCCGGGGGCACCGGGTCGGCACTGAGCGGGACCTGCCGCCGCTCCTGACGGCGCCCGAGCCAGGCGGCGACGCCCAGCACGCCCGCGGCCGGGAGCGTGATGATCGCGGGGAGCTGGTACCGCCAGGAGAACTCGAAGACGTCCGGCGCGAGCAGGACCGTGGCCGCGGTCGCGGTGAACAGCAGGCAGGCCAGGGCCAGCCCGTGCGACCGCTCCCCGCGGGATCCGCCGCGGGCCAGCACGAGAACCGAGCCCGCCAGCCCGGCCAGGACAAGCACCAGGTACAGCGGCCCGGGCGTGTAGCCGCCGTCGAGCTGGTAGGCGCGCAGGAATCCGGTCACGGGCCGGTCGACGTGCGCCCGGTCTCCGTAGGCGCGGTTGAGCCGGTAGTAGTGGAACTGCCCGAACGTGACGCGCTGCAGGCCGATCAGGATCACGTTTCGGGGTCCGAGGGTGACCCACTGCGGATAGGTCGGGAACTGGGTCTGGAACTGCCAGCGGGAGATGGGCGCGACCCCGCCGGTGCCCTGACGGGTCGCGGCGAACAGGCGCACCGAGTCCTCGAGGTACGAGACCACCACGCGCAGCGGCTGCTGGTGCTCCACGGCCGCGGTCAGCTGGGAGATCAGCGCATACCGCTGGGCTACGGTCGTTCCGGCCGGGAGGACGGGGGCGAACAGGGGCGACGCGGCGGAATGCTCGAGCCAGTCGGGACCCCGGGCCTGCGCGGCCGGGTCCGGGCACAGCAGCCGGACCTCGGCGGGCAGCCGCAGCGTGGCGCAGTCGGCGGCCGCCGCCATCCGGCCGATGACGCCCTGCCCGCGGGCCAGCCAGAAATGCCCGGTCGTGACCTGAGACACGGTGCAGTAGGCCAGGATCGGCAGCGCGAACGCGGCCGACAGCGCGGCCGAGGTGCCGATGGCGCGCCGCCACCCGCCGCGGCACGCCAGCAGGTAGGCCACGGCGGGCACGAACAGGATCTCGCCCAGCTGGTGGAAGATCGCCGATACGCCGAAGATCAGGCCTACGGTAACCGCGAACCACGGGCTCACGGTCCTCCGCCAGAGCAGCACCACCAGCCCGGCCACGAGCAGCGCCTCGAACCAGACGTCGGGCATGATCATCTCTTCGATCTGCACCTGGTAGGCGTCGAGCAGCACGGGCGCTACGGCCAGGGCCGCGAGCCAGCGGCTGACGCCGCGGCGCTGCAGCACCACGTACAGCGCGACCGCCATCGCGAGACCGAGCAGGTGCTGGACCAGGGCCACGGTGCCCAGGCCGCCCGCGGGCAAGATGGCCTTCAGCAGCCACCGGTACCCGAGCGGGTCGGCGCCTGGCGACGCCCCGTACAGGTACTTCAGCGTGTCAACGTAGATGATCGCGGGCTGGTAGGCGATCTGGCTCAGCAGCCGCAGCACCAGCCCGGCGGCCAGCAGGGCGGATACCAGCCAGTGGCGGCGCACGGTCGCGATCGCCCGGTCCGGCCACGGCGCGCCTGCGCCCGCCTCCGCCCGACCGGCCCGCGGCTGCACCGACGGCCTGCGCCGGGTGATCACGGCGCTGACGCGGGTGGCGAGATGAAGCCCGGTCGTGGACGTCATGGCACTGCCAGGCGCAGTGCTATCCCGGGGGGCGACCCCCGGACCCCCGCGGCCCATCCGCTCGGGCCGACCTCCGGCCGGCCGTCGCGGCTAGCCCGGCTCCGCCGATGCGGACAAGCGCCCCGAACTGGGGCATACGGGGATACGCCCGGCGGCATTCCTGACTCCTCGAGGTAGGCGACTTATGTAACTGGGCTCACTTGGCTGTCGCCTTGGCAGCAAGTTATCCCACTTTTCGCAGGAGCGCCGCGTTGTCCCGCGCGGGCGTCCCTGCTTCGTTACCTGCTCCACGGGATGGCCCCAATTGACGGTTCGCAGCCGGGGCGCACCCTGGCCCGTGCCATCCTTTGTGGCATGAGTTCGCACGCTCCCTCGCGGCGGGCGTTCCTTGGCCTGGCCGCGGCCGCCCTGCCAGCGGCGGCCGCCACCGCGTGCGCCGGTTCCCGGGGCACGGGGCCCGCCGCCGGGTCCGGGCCGACGGCGCCGCACCGCGGGGTAGTGAGCGAGAACCTGCTGCCCGGCGACCCGGACTGGAAGATCAGCCACCTCGGAGCGCCCGAGGCGATCGTGGGCTACGCCGGGCAGGCCAGCGTGCTGCCGGGCCAGCCGGTCACCCTCTACGTGTCCACCACCGCCCGCTCGTTCACGGTCAGCGCGTTCCGCATGGGCTGGTACCGGGGCGATCAGGCCCGGCGGGTGTGGCGGTCACGGGCCGTGCGCGGCCACCGGCAGCGCGCGGCCACGCTGATCGGCGGGACCAACACGGTGGAGGCCGACTGGGGGCCGTCACTGACCGTGCCGACCGACGGCTGGCCCGCCGGGTCCTACCTGCTGCGGCTGGACGCCGTGTCCGGCGCGCAACGGTACGTGCCGGTAACCGTCCGGTCGGCCAGCACCGCCGGCAAGGTCGTGATCAAGAACGGCGTCGAGACCTGGCAGGCGTACAACACCTGGGGCGGATACGACCTCTACAACGGCCCCGGCGGGTCCGCCGACTACAGCAACCGCTCGCTGGCCGTCAGCCTGGACCGGCCGTACGACCTCAGCGGGGCGTACATGTTCCTGTACCACGAGCGGGCGATCATCGAGCTGGCCGAGCGGTCCGGCCTGCCGCTCGCGTACGTCACCGGCATGGACATCGACGGCGACCCGCACCTGCTGGACGGGGCCGCGGCGCTGTTCACGCCCGGCCACGACGAGTACTGGACCCCGCCGGAGCGGGCGCACGTCACCGCGGCCAGGGACGCGGGCACGAACATCGCGTTTCTCGGCGCGAACACGTGCTTCCGGCGGACCCGGCTGGCCAGCACCCGGCTGGGCGAGCGGCGGCTGGTCATCTGCTACAAGACCAGCTACCAGCAGGACCCGATGTACGGGAAGGACAACGCTCTGGTCACCAGCGACTACCGGGAGCCGCCGGACCCAGATCCCGAGTCGTCGCTGACCGGCGTGCTCTACGAGTCGAACCCCACCGACGCCCCCTTCGTCGTCGCGGCGCCGGATTCATGGGTGTTCGCCGGGACCGGGGTGCGGAAGGGCACCTCGTTCACCGGGCTGGTCGGCATCGAGTACGACCGGGTCAACCCCGTCTATCCCGTCGAACGGCCGATCGAGGTGCTCTCCCACTCGCCGCTGACCTGCCGCGGCACCAACAGCTACTCCGACGCGGCCTACTACACCCACCGCGGCGGGGCCGGGGTGTTCGCCGCCGGGACCATGCGGTGGGTGGCCTGCTGCAACGGGCTGCGGACGTTCGGGATGAACCGCCGCGCCACCGGCTTCGTCAGGCGCGTCACCACCAACCTGCTGCACGCATTCGCGGACGGCCCGGCCGCGGCGAAGCACCCGGCCCGCGACAACCTGGCCGCCATGCAGGAGTGGCCCGGCGACGCGATCGCCGCCCAGCACAACCTGTGGCCGCCGGTCGTGCTCTGAGGCGTTATTGCCCGGGCGGCGCCGTGGTGCACCCCAGGCACGGGCCGCGGCCGAAGAAGTTGAAAGGGATCGAGGGCGAGTCGGCCGGCGGGTTGAGCGGCAGCAGGACCGGCGGGCGCGGGGCCTGGCCGAAGTTGAAGTCCGCCACCAGGTTGCCGAGCAGCGCCAGATCCTCGCGCACGTCGGGCCGAGAGTCGGGGCGGCCGTCGGTGGCGGGGTTGAGCCGGGCGCCGCCGAGGAAGTCGTCCTCGATGAACTTCAGGTAGGCGTCGCCGCTGAGCGTCTGGTGGTCGATGTAGCCCTTCCGGGCGTAAGGGGAGATGACCAGGCCGGGGACGCGCAGGCCGTAGCCGTTCTGGTCGGCCCTGGGCGGCTTGACGTGGTCGTAGAAGCCGCCCCAGTCGTCCCAGCTCAGGAAAATCGCGGTGGACTTCCAGTCGGGACTGAGCATCGCGGCGTTGATCACCGCGGTGACGAACGCCTGGCCCTGGTGCACGCTGGCCGGGGGATGCTCGCTGTTGTCGCCGGACGCCGTGATCCAGCTGACCGCGGGCAGGGTGCCGGCCCTGGCCGCGCTGAAGTAGGAGCCGAGGTCCCTGATGTTGTGCAGCTGGTGGTCCTGCCGGACGTCGCCGAACAGCGGCAGCGGGTTCCAGATCCCCGGCGTCGTGGCGTTCTGCTGGGCCGGCGGGCAGGTCAGGACCGAATTGAGCTGGCAGTCGGGCTGGGTGCCCGCCTGCACGTAGTACGCCCAGCTGACGTGGTGGGCGTATAGCAGCCAGGTGATATCGGTCCAGGCCAGGTCGATCGACGTCGTGCCGGTGGCCAGCTCCTGCGCGACGGCCTGGTTGAACGTGTTCACGCCGTAGGGCCCGATGATGTCGGTGACGCAGCTCATCGGCGAGCGGTTCTTGCATCTGGCCGACCACGCGGACACCTGGTACAGGTGGTCGGGCAGCGACCAGGACTTGACGGCCTCGAACATGTGGTCCTGGAGCACGAAGTCCCGGGCGTATTTCCAGTAGTTGGGTATCTCGGCCGCGGTGTGGTACCCCATCACGTCGGGCTTGCCGTATCCGCTGCACGCCGGGTCGTTGATGTTCCGGCACGTCGCCTGGGCCACGTCGCGCTCGTGGATGAACCCGGTCATCTTGCCGCCGGCCACGTCGGCCACGGCGTTGTCCTCGGCGTGCGGGCCGCCGCCGTTCATGTCGGCGGTGTCGTGGTATGGCCGGGTGCAGCCGCCGGTCGGGTTGGGCACGCACACCGTCGGCTTACCGCGGCGCATCGGGATGCCGTCCGCCCCCGGGTAGGTCCCGAAGTAGCTGTCGAACGACCTGTTCTCCTGCATGACGATGATCACATGCTTGATCTTGTGGATTCCGGGGGGCACCACGTACGTGCCGGTCGCGCCGCCAACGACCCGCGCGGGCCAGGTCGCCTTCGGCCGGGGCGCGGCCGCGGCCACGGGCCGGGGGGATGGCGTGCATGCGGATAGCGCCGCGGTCAGCACCGCGACGACGATCACCACAACCCGCCGCATGCGAAGGCTCCTCACTTGCACTAGGACCCTTCCCGCTATGCCGCGGGCTTCATCCATGAAAGCCCTCATGCACGCTGATGTCCCGGCGACAAAGTACCGTAAAACGCAGGGAGGAACGGTACAAGGCGCCCGTATGGGCGTGGCCGAGTGAAAACTCTTACCGAGAGAAGGTATGCGCATTACCGCCGGACGGCGTTATCACGGGGTCTTGTAAGCAGACCCGCCGCGCCAGCGCGGCTCACACGGACGACACCTCCTTGCGGCGGTAACGAAGCGCGTTCCGCAGCCAGGTCCGGCGCTTCGGGGACAGCAGCAGGAAGCACAGGACGCCGATCACCACCGGGCCGCCCGTCACCGCGACGTCGGCCAGGCTGATGACGGTCAAGTCGACGGTCGCGGTCCGCGACAGGCTGACGTCTTCGCCGAAGACGATCGCGTGGCCGACGGCCACGCTCACGCGATAGGAGCCCTGGGGCATGTCGTCGAGCGTGACACCATGCGCCGGCCCCAGCGGCACATGCCGTACGGAGTGATCGGGCAGGGTGACCAGGGCGACGTCACCGGTCGCGCTGCCGAAGATCGCGTCATGCGCGGTGATCGTCAGATTGTAGAAGTACGCGACGAGATCCGGGCTGGCGACGGCTCCGGGCTGAATGCTCTGGCCGGTCTTGGCCGCGTTGGCGCCAGAGACCACGATGCCGTGCACTACGTCACTGACAGCGACAAGGCGCAGCCCGCCGCCGCTGTCGACCGGCTGGCTGCACGCCAGCCACGCGGTGCCGCGCGGGCTGAAGCTCACCTGCGTCCCGGTGCTGCTGCGCAGGGTGACCAGGGATATCCCGCTGGGACTGATCGCCTCGCCGTCCTGAGTGACGAACCTGAGCGTGACCGGGCACAGAATGGTGAACCCCGCGATGAGCCTTGAGCTCCGGCGCATGAGCGGGGCGCTCAGGGTGATGCGGCCGGCCTGCGCCGGGTCACCCTCGCCCGTCCAGCGACTGAAGGCGTAACGCCGGTGCCCCGAGGGGAGCGTGAACGGCACCACCCCGAGGGAGTGCAGCCCGGAGTCGCCCCGCTGGGTCACCGAGGCCACACCTGCCCTGTTCGTCACCAGGGGGTTGCCGTCGAACAGGAACGCGATGCCAGGAAGGGGCGGCACGGTGTGGATGGTCATCGTGACCGGCGAGGTGGGTCCGGGCGGCGCGGGCCCAGACCCCGGCCCGGGCGGGGGCGTCCGGCTGGGCACGGGCGGGGGCGTCGCCGTCCCGGTGGGCCTGGGCTGCGGGCTCGGTCCCGTGGTCGGAGACGGCGGCGGGGTCGGAGGCGGCGTCGGGGGCGGCGTCGGCGGCGGGGTCGGCGGCGGCGGTGTGGTCGGCGGCGGGGTCGGCGTGGCCGCAGGCGCCGGACCAGGGGTCGCCGACACCGCGGACTTCGCGGCGCCCGGCCAGGAGAGCAGCATGGTCAGCGAGACTGCCGCCGACGCGATCATTATGATCGCGCCGACCCCGATGCGGCGGACGTTCATGTCTCCTGATTGTCCTCTCGGTTCAGCGGGCAGGGAGCCGTTTCCGAGGCAGGCCTGCCCGCTCGCCGCCCCCAGCC
>DASYXX010000917.1:0-5134 GCA_035934395.1 Streptosporangiaceae bacterium | reverse complement strand
GGACCGCGGCCGACGGGCCGACGGAGGCCGGGCCGGTCGGCGAGGAGGTCGTCGCGACGCCGGTCGCCGGCGTGGGCGAGGCCGGGGGGGCGATCGTGGGGGGCGGCGTGGTCGCCCTGGTGGTGGCGCTCGGCGTGGGTGTGCTCGGGGCCGCCGCCGCGTGCGAGACGGCCGAGCAGCCGGCCGCGGCGAGAGCTGCCGAGGCGATGGCGACGGCCGTGCAAAGGCGGCGCGAGGCCGCGGCCCCGCGTCCGCGAGCTGCGGCCTCCCGTGGTGCGACCCCGCGGGGCGAGCGACCGGTGCTCCAGGCGTTGTTCATGTCCGCTCCCTGGCCAGCGTTGTGGTGATGGGGGTCGCGGCAGCGGCGCACGCCAACAACTTCTGGCCAGGAATCTCCGCGCCCGGTCACCGGGGCCCGCGCCGGGGTGGTCACGGCCGGAGTCCTACCCGGATCGGGAGCGTCCCGGGCGCGGGCAAGGCCTGCGGTTTAGTTACAGCTCGATCTCGGGATAGAGGCGGTGGCGGGCCAGCAGGTCGGCGCACCGGCGCCGGCCGGCCTCGGCGACCTGCGGATCCAGGTCGTACTTCGCCTTGGCCGTCGACGTGGCGGGCCTGGTGGCCCGCAGCGCCGTGACGATAACGTCGGCGACCTCGTCGAGCTCGCCGGTGCCGAACCCCAGCGTGGTAAGCGCCGGGGTGCCGAGCCGGATGCCCGAGGTGTACCACGCGCCGTTGGCGTCGGCCGGCACCGCGTTGCGGTTGGTGACCACCCCGGCGTCGAGCAGGGCTGCCTCGGCCTGGCGGCCGGTCAGGCCGAAGCTCGCGCCCACGTCGATCAGCACCAGGTGGTTCTCCGTGCCCCCGCTGACCAGCCGCGCACCCCGGCGCAGCAGCCCGTCGGCGAGCGCCCGAGCGTTGTCGACGATCCGGGCGGCGTAGTCGCCGAACGACGGCCGGCGAGCCTCGGCCAGGGCCACGGCCTTGGCCGCCATCACGTGCGGCAGCGGGCCGCCGAGCACCATCGGGCAGCCCCGGTCCACGAACGGCGCGTACTCCTCGGTGCACAGCACCAGCCCGCCGCGGGGGCCGCGGAGCGACTTGTGGGTGGTCGAGGTCACCACGTGCGCGTGGGGCACCGGGTCGAGGTCGCCGGTCAGCACCTTGCCGGCGACCAGGCCCGCGAAGTGCGCCATGTCCACCATGAACGTGGCCCCGACGTCGTGGGCGATCTCGGCCAGGGTCGCGAAGTTCGGGTTCCGCGGATACGCCGAGTACCCGGCGAGCAGCACCAGCGGCCGGAACTGCCTGGCCTGCGCGGCGATCGCGTCGTAGTCGAGCCGTCCCGACTCCGGGTCGACCCCGTAGCTGGCCTGGTCGAACAGCTTCCCGGAGATGTTCGGCCGGAACCCGTGCGTCAGGTGCCCGCCCGCGTCGAGGGCCATGCCCATCATCCGCTGCCCGTGCAATTCGCGGCGCAGCCGGTCCCAACCCGCGGGGTCCAGGTCGTTCACGTGCCTGACCCCGGCCTCCTCCAGGCGCGGGAGCTCGACCCGGCGGGCGAGGATGGCCCAGAACGCGACCAGGTTGGCGTCGATGCCCGAGTGCGGCTGCACGTAGGCGTGGTCCGCGCCGAACAGCGCCGTCGCATGCCCGGCGGCCAGCGTCTCGACGCGGTCGACCATCTCGCAGCCGGCGTAGAGGCGGTGGCCGGGAGTGCCCTCGGCGTACTTGTCGGACAGCCAGTTGCCCATGGCCAGGAGCACGGCGGGCGAGGCATAGTTCTCCGACGCGATGAGCTTCAGCTGGCGACGTTGTGATGCGAGCTCGCCCGCGATGGCGTCGGCCACGTCGGGCTCGGCGGCGGCGATGACCTCGAGCGCTGACCGGTAGGCGGTGCCGACAGCGGTGGTGGTGGCGGTGGTCATGATGCGCTCCTCGGGACAGGCGTGACTGTTTCGGTCGCCCAGGCGCGCGGCTGCGTCCCGGCCCCGTGCGCACGACCCCGTGCGTGCCACCCAGCGCCGGTGGGCCGCTCCCCGGTGGTGCTCCACCCAGACGCCAGTCACGGCCCCGACCCAGACGATAGCCCTCATTCCCGCGCCCCGTGCTGCGGTGTTCACATTCCGGGCCGTGCATGATTGGCGAATGCCACTGTTCGCCTTTGAGGGCCGCGAGCCGGACGTCAGCCCGCAGGCCTGGATCGCGCCCACGGCCACGCTGGTCGGGGACGTACGCGTGGAGGCCGAGGCCTCGGTCTGGTACGGGGCCGTGCTCCGGGGCGACTTCGGGCCGGTTGTCATCCGGCGCGGCGCCAACGTGCAGGACGGCTCGGTGCTGCACGGAGGCGCCGACCCCGTGACCGAGGTCGGCGAGGGAGCCACCGTCGGGCACCTGTGCGTGGTGCACGGCGCGGCCATCCACGGGGAGGCGCTGGTGGGCAACGGCGCCACCGTGCTCGACGGCGCGGTCGTGGGCCGCCGGGCGCTGGTCGCCGCCGGCTGCACGGTCCCGCCTGGGATGACGATCCCCGACGGCATGCTCGCCGTCGGGGTTCCGGCCCGGATCGCTGGACCGGTCTCGGGAGGGGCGAAACGGTGGGTCGATGGCAACCCTGAGATCTACCGTGAGCTGGCCCGACGCCATGCGGCCGGGGTCCGCCTCGTCACCGCTGGGCCCGGGCCCGGGTAAGGCTGGCGCGCCGACCCGCTATCCTTTCGGCAGTCAGGTTTCCGGGCAGCTGGCAACGCGGCACGGCCGCCCCTGTGACGGAGGGAGAGTGCGGGGGATGGTGTCGCAGGCCAGCAGGCTTCGAGACGTGCGGTACGACATCCGGGGGCCGGTGTTGCGCCGGGCGCGGGAGCTGGAGGCCGAGGGGCACCAGATACTCAAGCTCAACCTGGGCAACCCGGCGCCGTTCGGGCTCACCGCCCCCGACGCCGTGGTGGATGGCGTCGTGCGCAGCATCGACGAGGCCCAGGGCTACAGCGACGCCCGGGGCATCTACCCGGCCCGGGAGGCCGTGGCGGCGTCGTTCCAGCGCAAGGGCGTCGCCGGCGTCGGCCCGGACGACGTGTTCCTGGGCAACGGCGTGTCCGAGCTGATCGTGATGGCCCTGCAGGGACTGGTGGACGACGGCGACGAGGTGCTGATCCCCAGCCCCGACTACCCGCTGTGGACCGGGGCGGTCGGGCTCTGCGGCGGCCGGGCCGTGCACTACCGCTGCGACGAGCGGGCCGGCTGGGCCCCAGATCTCGGCCATGTCGCCGAGCAGATCACCCCGCGGACCCGCGCGCTCGTGATCATCAACCCGAACAACCCGACCGGTGCCGTGTACTCCAGGGAAATCCTGCTCGGGCTGCTGAACCTGGCCCGGAGGCACGGGCTGCTCGTGCTCACCGACGAGATCTACGACCAGATCCTGTACGACGACGCGGTGCACGAGTGCGCGGCCGCTCTGGCTCCCGACCTGCTGGTGCTGACTCTCGGCGGGCTGTCGAAGACCTACCGGCTCGCCGGGTTCCGGTCCGGCTGGCTGGTCGTCTCCGGACCGCGCCGCGACGCCGCCGAGTACCTCGAGGGCCTGGAGCTGCTGGCGAACATGCGGCTGTGCCCGAACGTCCCGGCGCAGCACGCGATCGCGCCCGCGCTCGGCGGCCAGCACAGCGTCGCGGACCTGCTGCGACCGGGCGGGAGGCTCCGCGACCAGCGCGACCGGGCGTGGCAGGCCATGAACGAGATCCCGGGAGTGGACTGCGTCAAGCCCGCGGGCGCGCTCTACCTGTTCCCCCGCCTGGACCCGGACGTCCACAAGATCTCCGACGACGAGCGCATGGTCATCGACCTGCTGGAGCAGCAGCACCTGCTGCTCTCCCACGGCTCCGGGTTCAACCTGCCCACCACCGACCACCTGCGCCTGGTATTCCTGGCCGCGGTGGACGTGCTCGACGACGCGATCGGCCGCCTGGCCCGCTTCCTTCAGGACTACCACCAGTAACGCAAGGCGCCGGGGCCTCCTAGGAGGTCGAGGCCAGCGGGCTCGGGGTGACCGGAGCCCG
This sequence comes from Streptosporangiaceae bacterium, assembly GCA_035934395.1. Lineage (GTDB taxonomy): Bacteria > Actinomycetota > Actinomycetes > Streptosporangiales > Streptosporangiaceae > JASHPR01. The sequence continues at coordinate 1,079 of DASYXX010000917.1, read as the reverse complement.
GTCGTCCGACGCCGGGATGCCGACGGGCACGGGCGGGTCGGCGGGCACGGGCGGGTCGGTGCGCCGGGCCGGGGGGGCGAGGCTGACCCACAGGATGCCGCCGCAGACCACGACGGCGCCGGCGACCTGGATCAGGCTGGGCCGCTCGCCCAGCACGGCCGCGGCCAGGAGCATCGCGGCGGCGGGCTGGAGCAGCAGCGTGAGCGAGGAGATGGCCGCGGGCAGCCGCGGCAGCGACGAGGTGATCAGCAGCCAGCCGATCGTCTGGCTCGTGAGCGACAGCAGCAGCAGCCACCCGAAGGAATGCCACGGGATGTGCAGCTGCAGGCCGCCGAAGGCCGAGCCGAGCGCCAGCGAGCCGACAGCGGCGCCGGCGGTGGCCTCGGCGAGCGGGCCTGCGACATGCGGCACGCCGGCCGAGGTCCTGCGCATGATCAGCAGGAAGGCCGTGTAGGCCAGCGACGTGCCGATGCCGTAGCCGACCCCGGCGAGCGGGTGGATGCCGCCGGTGGCGTTCCCAGCGAGGCCGGACACCATCACCACGCCCGCCATCACGACCGGCAGGCCGATCAGGAACCTGCGTTCCGGGCGCTCGCGCAGCAGCACCCAGGCGGTCAGGGCGACGAACAGCACCTGCAGGTTCCCCAGCACGGTGGCGATACCGGCCCCGACCTCGGCGATCGTGTGATTCCACAGCACCAGGTCGACGGCCAGGAACAGCCCGGCCAGCACGGCGCCGCCGCGGGCCGCCGCCCGCCGCGGCCCGTGCCGCCGCTGCTCGGCCACGGCCAGCGCGACGAGCACGGGCAGCGCCAGGAAGCAGCGGTAGACCGCGGTGGTCGCTGTGCCGGTGTCGGCGAGCTTGACCAGCACCGCCGACGCCGAGATGCAGCCAGCGCCGAGGCCCGCGAGCACGAGCGGCCGGCGATCGGAGCGCGTTCCGTTGCCTGTCATGACCGTACTCGCATATGGTGCTGACATGATGGCCACCCTACGGGAGCGGTCTGACAGGAGTCAAAGCGGATTTGGCCCTGACCTGCTGGAGGCCCTGGCCGCGGCCGCCGAGCTGATCAACACAG
>DASYXX010000906.1:0-3530 GCA_035934395.1 Streptosporangiaceae bacterium | reverse complement strand
TCGGCCAGCGACGCCTCGTAGCGGGCCAGCTCGGCCCGCTTCATCAGCAGCAGGTAGTCGACCAGCGTGTCGCCGAACGCCTTGCGGTAGAACTCGTCGGCGTCGAGCGCGCTGACCGCGTCGGCCAGGGACGTGGGCAGCATGGGCGCCTCGGCCGCGTAGGGGTCGGCCTCGACGGGGGGCGGCGCCTCCAGCCCCCGCCGGATGCCGTCCAGCCCGGCGGCGACGTTCGCGGCCAGGTAGAGGTACGGGTTGGCCGCGGGCTCGCCGATCCGCATCTCGACGTGGCTGCTGCCGTCGCCGGGCGAGCCCTGGACCCGGACCAGGGCGCCGCGGTTCTCGACCGCCCAGCACACCCGGTCGGGCGCGAAGGAGTACGGGCGGTAGCGCTTGTAGCCGTTCACGGTCGGGGTGGAGAACGGCATCATCGGCAGCGCGTGCTCGAGCAGCCCGGCGACGTACTGACGGCCCAGCGCGGACAGGGGCGCGTCCGGGCTGGCAAAGGCGTTGCCGCCGTCCTCGCGTGAGATCAGCGACTGGTGCAGGTGCCAGCCGGAGGAGAAGAAGTTCGGCAGGCCCGGGCGGCACATGAAGGTCGCGAGCAGGCCGCGGCGCTGGCACACCTGCTTGACCGCGGACCGGAACAGGACGACCGCGTCGGCTGCCGCGAGCCCGCCGATGGGCGCGAAGCTGAACTCGAGCTGGCCCGGGCCCCACTCGTCCTCCATGGCCCGCGGCGGCAGCCCCACCTCCCACAGGGCGTCCCTGATCGCCTCGATCGTGTCGCCGACGCTGTCCAGGCGCACCTCAGACAGGTACTGGTAGCCGCGCTCGAACACGCTGACGTCCGGGGGCACCGGGGTGAAGCCGGCGTTCTCCGGCGTGAGCCGGTCGGAGTCGAGCTTGACGACGTAGTACTCGATCTCTATGCCGGCCAGGTAGTCGTAGCCGGCCTCCGCGAGATCGCCCAGTACGCGGCGCATGAGGCCGCGGCCGTCCAGCGGCATCGGCTGCCCGTTGCCGAAGTAGACGTCGCAGAGCATCCAGCCGGTGCGGTCCGCCCACGGCAGCACCTGGAATGTCGTCGGGTCCGGCACCAGCACCACGTCGGGGAAGCCGGTGAACTCGTCGATGCCGAAGCCGCCGCCCTGTACGAACGGAGGTACGAACACCTGGTTGCCGGTGTCCAGGCTGTAGATGGCGCCGGAGAAGTCCAGCCCGTTGGACATCGCGGCCAGCGCGGCATCCGCGGACAGCGACTTGCTGCGCGGCACGCCGTGCTGGTCGACCACGGCCAGGCGCACGGTGCGCAGCCCCAGGTCGCGGATTCGCGCGGAGACCTCCTCCGCCGCGCTGGCCTGCCAGTCGCTGAAGAGCCGGTGCCGGGCCACGAACCCGGGCTGGCCGACGCCGGCCGCGCTGAACCGCTCGCTGGGGGATCCGCTGGATGCAGGGCTCACCGGCCTGCTCCTCTCATGTGGTCGAGCAGCGCCACGGCAAAATTGTCCGGCTCGACGTCGGCCAGGGACAAGAAGGTCTCCGTGCGTTGCACGCCGGGAATCTGGAAGATCGTGGTCAGCAGCAGGTCGCGCAGGTGCGCATGATCGCGGACGCGGAACCGGACCAGCAGGTCGAGCCCGCCGGTGACCACGCTCATGTCCTGGGCCTCGGGCAGCTGCCGGATGGCGCGGATGATCTGGCTCAGGTCCGTGCCCGGCCCCGCGGTCACCGCCAGGTAGACCACCACCGGGTAGCCCAGCGCGGCCCAGTCGATCTCCACCCGGTATCCGCGGATGGCGCCCGAGCGCTCCAGCCGCGCCAGCCGGTCGGCGATCGCCGGCGGCGACATCCCGACGGCGCGGGCGAGCGCGCGCTGGGACTGGCGGGCGTCGGCCGCCAGCGCGCGGAGCAGCGTGAGGTCGAGGTCATCCACCTCGGCCTTCGGGGTCGATGGCGTGGCGACCTCGGCCAGGCGCGCCAGAGGAGCCGTGTCTCCCGCTCGCCTCGGGGCGCCCATGAGGCACCGCCTTCCCTCGTCGCTCGTTCCTCGCTCCTCAGTCCAGGCGGCGCCGCGCCCCTCGGTTCGCCTTTGGTACTTGAGGTACTTGTCAATTGACAGACGTCCCTGCGAAGGGGTTCACGGAATCGGGTATGATCTGGAGCCAGGTCGGGCAAATGTATGCTCGGCCGACGATAATTCTTACGATTGCCAGGCCCCGTGTCAAGCACGAGATCGGAGGGGCGCTGATGACCGCTGCGCCCGAGCTGACTGACTGGACCGCGAGCTTCGCCCGCCGCACCCGGACGCTGGGGGGCGGTGAGATCACCGCGATCCTGGCCCTGGCCGGCGCCAGCGACGTGATCACGTTCTCCGGCGGCTTCCCGGACCCGCAGACGTTTCCCAGCGAGGTGCTCGCCGGGATCGCCGGGCGGCTGATCGCGGAGGACCCCGCGGTGGCGCTGCAGTACTCAGCGTCGGAGGGCCTGGAGTCGCTGCGCGACTACCTGTCCGGGCGGCTCGAGGCGCTGCAGGGCGCACGCCCTGCGCCGGGCGAGCTGATGATCACCAGCGGCGGGATCGACTGCCTGGAGCTGACGGCCAAGAGCCTCGTGGACACCGGCGACGTCGCGGTGGTCGAGGCGCCGACCTACCTCGGCGCGATCATGGCGTTCCGCGGTTACGAGGCGGACCTGCGCGGCGTGCCGATGGACGGCGACGGGATGCGGGTCGATGTGCTCGCCGACATGCTCGAGGGCGGCCTGCGGCCCAAGGTGCTCTACACGATCCCCGACCACCAGAACCCGACCGGCCTGTCCCTGGCGGCCGACCGCCGGGCCGCGCTGGTCGAGCTGGCCCGGCGGTACCGCTTCCTGATCCTCGAGGATGTGGCGTACCGCGAGCTCGGATTTGACCCCGCGGCGCCGGCGAGCCTGTGGTCGCAGGCCCCTGACGTGGTCGTCCAGGCCGGCACGTTCTCCAAGACGTTCTTCCCCGGGGTGCGCCTCGGCTGGGCGGCGGGCCCGCGCGAGGTCATCGCGCAGCTGGTCACGGCCAAGCAGAACTCCGACCAGTGCTCGGGCGCGCTCGGCCAGCGGATGCTCGAGGAGTACGGGCGCGGCGGGCACCTCGACCGCCAGCTCGTCGCCTCCCGCGCGCTCTACGAGCGCCGCGCCCGCGTCATGGGCCAGGCCCTGGCCGAGCACATGCCCGCCGGCACCACCTGGACCACGCCCCGGGGCGGCTTCTTCACGTGGCTGACCGCGCCGGACGGCATCGACACCGTGGCGCTCTCGCCGGCGGCTCGCGCCCGCAAGGTCGCTTACGTGCCCGGCCTGCCTTTCTATCCGGGCGGCGGCGGCACGGCTCAGCTGCGGCTCGCCTACAGCCGGGTCGAGAATCATCTCATCGACGAGGGGGCGCGCCGCCTCGGCGCCCTCATCAGGGAGGCACAGTGACCGACGCTGCCAGGCATTTCACGAGCGAGGCGCTCGGCGAGCCCGAGGGGCCCGGCCGGTACGTCAACATCGAC
>DASYXX010000744.1:0-2663 GCA_035934395.1 Streptosporangiaceae bacterium | reverse complement strand
CGTGGTGCTCCCGACCCGCCTGATCCTCCGCGAGAGCTGCGGCTGCCCCCCCAATACAACACTGTCCACGCCGCGAGCGACGGGAGGCCGGTTCCGCCTAGGGGGTGCCCGCATCATGCCTGCCTGAGGCCATTCTTCGGTCATAGCCATGTGGGCGATCGCCCTCCGACGCCAGGTCCAGGATCCTTTTCGACGCCATCGACGCCCTGGACGGGCGCCACGGCACCGCCGAAGCCACCCGCTGGGCCAGCCGCAACATGGAACGGCCTTTTACCATCCTCGGACTCACACCATGATCTTGAACGGCCGTGCCCACGCCGCAGACGCCCTGGTCAGGTGCGGCGTACACAGGGAGGGCTTCAGATAACCGCGATATGTGTTGTCTGGAGTCAAGATCAACTAATAGCCGGCGCCGCGCATATTCAGGAAATCTGTCGCCCCGGACACTCACTCTTGCCACGCCGAGATCAGCGGCTCGGACAGGAATGGCGCGATGTCCGACCACGGCGAACAGGGCGCGGCGGGCGCAGGACCGGCGCACCGGGTGAAGCCGCTGGTGAACCAGAGCACGGGACCAGCTGTCCGCGTTCCCCGAGCGCGCGGGTGTGCCGCTGATGGCGCAGCGGAGGATCAGGGGTCATCCGGCACGGATGCGCGCGCTCGCGGGCGCTGGCGCCAGCCGGACGGGCGGTAGCGGATCTTGATCGAGTGCCGGGCATGTGAGGCGTTTCACGAACTAGCAGGCTGGCAAGGGGCGTTGTAGCGGAGGTGACGACGACTCCGCCGACTCTGGGTGCGGCCCGGCTCAGCCCTGGTGCTCAGGTGCTGCCCGGGGAGTTTGTTCTCAAAGACGGCACGCCCGCGCTGATCTGGCCGCTGCTGCCCACCGATGCCCGGGCGCTGCGCGAGGGGTTTCGCCGGCTGTCGCCGGGGTCGCGGCGGCGCCGGTTCCTCACCGCGGTGGGTGAGCTCGATGACGCGATGATCCGGCGCCTGGTCGACAGCGTGGACGGGGTGCAACACATCGCGCTCGTGCTGATCGTGCTGCCGCCCGACGGCCCGGAGGGTCCGGTCGGCATCGCCCGCCTGGTGCAATATCCCGCCGATCCGGCCACCGCCGACATCGCCGTCACCGTGGCCGACAACTGGCAAGGACGCGGCGTCGGCACCGCGCTGGTCGCGGCGTTGATGCGGCGGCGCCCGGCGGCGCTCAGGCGGCTGCGCACAGTCGTCGACGCAGGCAACCGCGCCTCGCTGGCGCTGCTCGCCGGTGCCGGGCACCTCTCGTCAGGCCCGCCGCACCTGGGCGTCCTCGATGTCACCGTTGACCTCACCGCGGCCTGATGCAGGGCCGACGCCGCGGCATCCGCCGGCGTGGGACCTTTCCCAAAGCCAGCAAAGGCGCCCGCTCGCAGGCTGCGACCAGCGCTCTTCGTCCCGGCACCCGCCCGCCCCGCCTTGCGTGAGGGCCCTAGCACGCTGCGTGACCAGCTCGACGAGCGAACCCGCCGTTCGGCGCGGCCAGTGGCGTGCCCCGCACGCGGCGCCTGATGGCAGCCCGGCCCTGCACGCTTTCTCGGTCGTCATGCGCGGCTACGCACGCCGCGAGGTCGACGACCTCTTCGCGCGGATTGACGGGACGCTGGGCCGCGGCCCGGCGACAGGCCACCCTGTGACCGCGGCCGGGCTCCGTGCCACACAGCTGAGCGTGGCCATGCGCGGCATGCCCCCAGGGAAGTGGACGAAGCCCTGAACGCCGCTTTACAAGAACTCGAGCAGCGAGGCACCTGAACGCTTGCCCCGTCGGCCGTCACATTCGCGATCCGTCACGAGCTCCTGGTGCCAGCGCGCGCACTGAGCCGCTTCGATATGCATGCTCCGGTTACCGGCCAGCAAGGCTGTCGTCAGGGAGCCCGAAGAGATGTTCTGCGTACCCAGGCAGCAGGCGCCGACTTGCCTTCAGGCGGCGCATCCTTGGGCCGCGGGGCTGCGCTCTGGCACACTGCGGTGTGATGAACGACAGTCGGCCCGATCTGCACATGCTCAACCTCGTTGTTGATGACATGCGGGCGAGCCTCGATTTCTATCGTCGGCTGGGGATCGCGGTGCCGGACGGCGGGGACGCGGCCGGTCCCCATGTGCAGCTGAGGATGCCAGGTGGCTTCAGCCTGGAGCTGGACACGGCCGAGTCGGCTCGCCTTTGGCACGCGGCCTGGCGCACTGATCCGGCGACGGTCGGCGTCGTCATCGGGTTCTCGCTGCCGACCCGGGAGGCTGTCGATGAACACTATGCACAGCTGACCTCGGCGGGATATGCGGGGCGGCAGCCGCCCTTCGACGCCTTCTGGGGTGCGCGCTACGCGATCGTGGCCGATCCCGATGGCAACGACGTCGGCCTGATGAGCCCGATCGACGAATCACGCCGCACGTGGCCGCCGGAGGAATCCCCGGCACCCCGAGAGCGGTAAGCGCGACGCTGTCAGCCAGGACGAGGCCATGCGGGTGACGTCAGCATGCGCGCGGCCGAAGGGATCGTGCAGCAAGGTATCGGTCGGCGGTCAGCGCGGTCCAGCTCAGGCCCTGCGCAGCAATTCGGAAGGTACATTGGGTCTGGCGTCATCGCAGTGCGGCCTGCTCGTGGGCGAGGCGCGGCACACGGCTCC
>DASYXX010000898.1:0-2566 GCA_035934395.1 Streptosporangiaceae bacterium | reverse complement strand
GCGGCGCTGCCGAGCCTCGAGCATCGCCGCGAGGACTTGTTCGGCCGACCGCCCACGCGCGTCCCCGGCGGCTAGCCAGCGGGTCAGTCGGCGGGCAGGTCACCGGGCTCGAGCGGCATCCCATCGGCCGGCGCTACCCCGTCCAACGTTGCTACCCCGTCCAGCGTTGCTATCCCGTCCAGCGTTGCTACCCCGTCCAGCGCCACCAGGCCGCCTGCCAGCAGGGCGCCATCTTCGCCGGTCTCGGCCCGTGATGCCGCGCCTGCGCGTGCCACCCCGCGGTGGCGCCGCAGCGCCCACACCGCCGCCGCGGCCACGACGATCACGGCTACGACGACGGCGAGCCCGGCGCCGATCCGGCTCTCTATGACCGAGTACGCCGAGCCTGCCAGGTACCCGAGCAGGCAATAGCCGACCCCCCAGATGATCCCGCCCGCGACGTTGTAGACGACGAACGTCCGGTACGGCACCCGCACGGCTCCCGCGGCGGCCGGCATCACCGCGCGCACGATCGCCACGAACCTGCCCAGGAGAACGGCGAGGCCGCCCCGGTCACGCAGGGCGTTCCTGGCCCGGTCCGGCCCGCCGGGCACCCGGCGCAGGGCACGGGCCGCGAACAGGCGGTCGCCCATCCGCTTGCCGACCTCGTAGCCCACCATCGGGCCGGTCAGCGCCGTCACCACGACCACGGCCACGAGCAGCGCCAGCGACAGGTGGCCGCGGCTCGCCAGGACGCCTCCCAGCACCACGGCCGCCTCGCCGGGGAGCACGAACCCGAGGAATACCGCGGTCTCGCCGAAGACCAGCGCCGCGATCACGCTGTAGGCGACCCAGCCGCTGAGGTGGGTCAACCCGTTCACTATCGAGCTCAACCCGCCGCCCTTCCCGTGCCACGCCATCGTGCCACGCCGCCGGGGTACGGCGTGGCGTCATGCCCAACAGGCGGCATCAGCACGCCGTCCCGGTTACCCGGCGGTCACCCTGCTGTGACCTGCGCCCGCCGACCGTGGTCTAGTAGTAGAAAATCACCTAGTGGCCAGTGCTCTATTCGGTCCCGCGAAGGGACGGTGATGCCTTCCATGCCTCAGCCGACCTCAGAGACATCGTCCACCGGCGGTTTCATGCGCCAGCAGGGCACATTTACGGGGCGGATCACGAGGGATGGATCAAGCGGGTTCCTTGCGGAGCCCGGGCGCTATCAGCTTTACGCATCTCTCGCCTGCCCGTGGTCACAGCGAGTTCTGATCGTCCGTCAGCTCCTCGGGCTGGAGCAGGTCATCGGCCTGAGCCTGACCGACCCGATCAGGGACGAGCGCGGCTGGCGGTTCCCGGATAGCCAGGGCGGCATGGACCCGGTCACCGGGGCGCGCTTCCTGTCCGAGCTGTACCTGGCCACCGATCCCATATATCAGGGCAGGTGCGACGTACCGCTTCTGTGGGACACAAAAGCTCAGCGGATTATTACGAATAACGTCCCGCAGATGACCGTCATGCTCGAGACGGAATTCATCGGCTACCACCGCCCGGGCGCGCCCGACCTCTACCCGGCGGCTCAGCGCCGGGAGATCGAGGCGATCTCCACCCTGATCTACCACGCAGTCAACAACGGCGTGTACGTGGCCGGGCTCGCGAGAACGCAGGCCGCCTACGAGGAGGCGTTCGACCTGCTGTTCGCGACCATGGACGCGCTGGACGAGCGGCTGGCGCGGCGCAGGTTCCTGCTCGGCGCCCGGCTGACCGAGGCGGACGTGCGGTTGTTCCCGTCGCTGGCCAGGTTCGATGCCGTCTACTACATCCACTTCAAGTGCAACCTGCACCGGCTGGTCGACTACCGCCACCTCTGGGGCTATGCGCGTGACCTCTACCAGCACGCGGGTTTCGGTGACACGACCGACTTCGGCCAGATCAAGCGGCACTACTACCAGACCCAGAGCTGGATCAACCCGTCGCGGATCGTGCCCAAGGGGCCGTTCGTCAGCTGGCTCGAGCCGCACGGCAGGGATCGTCTCTCTGCGTGAGCGAGCCGGCGGGGCGCGGCACGGCGTGACCGGCCGCGCACGTGCTGCCAGTAGGCGCAAGCCTCTGGCCGCGCCGACGGGTAGCCTGGTGTGCGGAAACGACACATAATCCAGCTTCGGAAGAGGGCGATGTCCGCCGTGTCTTCTGAGTCCCCGCGGGCGTCCGCGGATCTCACGGCGCAAGCAGACGGCAGGTCCGGCGCGCAGGAACCGTCCGCGCCTACTCGCCCGGACGGTGCGCGCCAACCAGGCGCGGCGCCCGGGCGCGATGAGGGTGAGGGCCAGGCCGGGCGGGTCAGCCAGCCGCAGACGGCCGCGGCCGGCACCGACTTCGGGCCCAACGAGTGGCTCGTCGACGAGCTGTACCAGCGGTATCTGGCCGACCCCGGCTCGGTCGACAGGGCCTGGTGGAACTTCTTCGCTGACTACCATCCGGAGCCGGTCGAGCCCCCGCCAGCCTCCCCATCCCCCTTCACGGCCACCACGGCCCCCGCTGCGACGGACGCGGCAACGCCGTCCGCCGCGGCGCCGCCAGGATCGGGCGCCGC
>DASYXX010000895.1:0-14202 GCA_035934395.1 Streptosporangiaceae bacterium | reverse complement strand
ACGGCCGGTCTTGGTGGCCCGGTCGTAGGCGAAGTAGGGGATCGGGCCGGAGTCGTTGGTGAACGCCACCAGCCACGTCGCGTCGGCGTCGTCGGCGCCGGTGAACACCGGATCGCCCGGGTGCAGCGCCCGGATCGCCGCCAGGTCCTCGGCGACCGAGGAGTCGAGGACGCGATACTCCGAGCGATCCTTCAGGAAGGTCACGATCTGCGGTTCCCTGGTGTCCGGGTGGAGCCGGACGCCGCTCACGTCGGCCTGCTGATCGGCGGCCAGCACCTCCGTGGTGCCGTCCGCGACGTCGATGCGGACCAGCCTGCCGGTCTCGGCGCCCACCGAGCTGATCCCCAGCAGCGAGCTGCCGTCCTCGCTGAACGCGACCGGTTCGCTGGTCAGCGCGTCGTCGGCGGGAACGGTCAGCAGCGGCCGCCAGTCATCGTCCGCCGTGTCCCGCACCAGGAGCTTCAGGCCCCCGTCGGGCAGCGGCTCGATCGTGCCCCTGACCACAAGCTGTGCGTCGGCGAGCCAGCCGGCGTAGCCGGGGTTGGTCACCTCCTTGGTCAGCTCGCCGGTGATCAGGTCCAGCCGGTAGACGTCGTGCAGCTGGACGTTGTCGCGGTTCAGCCCGATCAGCACCTCGGTCGGTAGCTTCCGCTCCATCGCGATGAGCTGCGTCTGCACGCCCTCGAACGGCGTGAGGTCGCGTCGCTGCATCGTCTCCAGGTCGATGTCGTGCAGGCGAAAGTTCTCGTCCCCGCCGGTGTCCTGCAGGTACAGCAGGTGCCGGGCATCGTGCGCCCACGCGAACATCCGGATGCCGCGGTCGCTGTCGTCGGTGACCACCCGCGCCGCTGCCCAGTCCACGCCGGTGCCGGCGCTCGCCGGCGCGACCCAGACGTTGAGCACTCCCTCGTGCGGCGCGATCCACGCGAGCCTGGTGCCGTCGGGAGAGATGTGCGGGCTGACCCGCTCGGGATTGCCGAAGAGGACCTGCCGGGGAATGAGTTCGACCACCATAGTTGCCTATCACAGTGTTCCTCGGGCGGACGACCCCGAGACCCCGCATTCGCGTGCCGAAACTGCTGCTCCCACAGCAGTTAGCGCACGCGTACGGGAATCCACGCCGCCGAAACGGGACATATCGCGGGTCGGGGGGCGCGGCTGGCGCTGGCACACTTAGCGTCATGGATGGTCATCCCGAGGCGCTCATCGACCTGGGCGCGATCAAGGACAACGCCTCCGCCCTGCTCGAGCACGTCGGCGGCGCGCAGGTGCTGGCGGTCGTGAAGGCCGACGGCTACGGGCACGGCATGGTCCCCGCCGCCATGGCGGCGCTGGCCGGGGGCGCGAGCTGGCTGGGGGTCATGCACGTGGCCGAGGCTCTGGAACTGCGCCAGGCGGGGCTGACCGCGCCGGTGCTGTGCCTGCTCGGGGCGCCCGACGCGCCGTACGAGGAGGCCATCCGGGGTGATATCGACCTGGGGGCGGGGTCGGCCGCGGTCGTCAGCGAGATCGTAGCCGCGGCCGGGCGCGCCGGACGGCCGGCCCGGCTGCACCTCAAGGCGGACACCGGGATGTCGAGAGGCGGCGCGACCGCCGCCGAATGGCCCGGCCTGGTGGCTGCCGCGCTGGACGCCGAAGCCGCCGGCCACGCCCGCATCGTCGGGATCTGGTCGCACCTCGCGTGCGCGGACATACCTGGTCACCCGTTCATAAGCGTCCAGCTGGCCGCGTTCCGGGCCGCGGTGGAGCTCGCGGAGAAGGCGGGCGCCCGGCCCGAGGTGCGGCACCTGGCCAACACGCCGGCCACGCTGACCCTGCCCGAGGCCTGGTTCGACCTGGTCCGCACCGGCGGGGGAATCTTCGGGCTGTCCACGCTGCCCGGCGGCCCTCCGGGCTGGCTGCGCCCGGCGATGACGGTCCGGACGGTGCTGGTTCAGGTCAAGCGGGTTCCGGCCGGTACCGGCGTCTCGTACGGGCACCGTTACGTCACCAGCCGCGAGGCGACGCTGGGCCTGGTGCCGCTCGGGTACGCCGAGGGAGTCCCGCGGCAGGCCACGAACAGGGGGCAGGTGCAGGTCCGCGGGAGGCGGTGGACGATCTCCGGCACGGTCTGCATGGACCAGATGGTCATCGACTTCGGGGACGAACCGGTCGCCCCGGGCGACGAGGTGGTGCTGTTCGGCCCGGGCGACAGCGGCGAGCCGACCGCGCAGGAGTGGGCGGACGCTCTCGGCACGCTGTCCTATGACATTGTGACCAGATTCGCGGGCCGGATGCCCAGAAGCTACCTTAGGGTAACCGATGCGGCAAACCCGGACCTGGCCGCCGCATCGTCCCGTACCGGCACGAACGGGTAGTCCCCCCGCGGAGGAGCTGATGGCCAACTGGCGGCGGATCACCGGGGTGGCAGGGCTGGCCATCGGCGCCGCGGTGGCCGCCGGAGCCGGAGCCATCCTCGCGGCGGAGCGGATCGCGATCGGCCGGGCGCGGCTGCAGCCCGATCCCGAGGCGGACGAGCCGCTCGGGCAGCTGCGCGGGCAGGCCCTCACGGTCCTCGCCGACGACGGAGTGCCGCTGCACGCCGAGATCGACGGCCCGGACGACGCCCCGGTCACGATCATCTTCTGTCACGGCTACGCGCTGAGCCAGGACGTCTGGCACTACCAGCGCAGAGACCTCGCCCCGGCGGGCCGGCTCGTGTTCTGGGACCAGCGCGGCCACGGCCGGTCGGGCCCGTCCAGCCCGGATCACGCGCGCATCGGCCAGCTCGGCGCGGACCTGTACGCGGTGCTGATGGCCGCGGTCCCGGGTCCGACGCCGGTCGTGCTCGTCGGCCACTCGATGGGCGGCATGACGATCATGGCCCTGGCCCGGCAGCACCCGGAGCTGTTCGGCACGAAGGTCATCGGCGCCGTCCTGATATCGACCGCCGCCTCGGCCGTCGACCCGACCGCCTGGGTGCCGGTGCCGCTGCGGCCGATCGTGAGGATCGCCGCGCCGCCGGTGCTGCGCGGGGCGAGCAATCCAGGGCCGGCCGCGCTGGTCGAGCGAGGCCGTCAGGCCACCGGCGATCTGGCGTTCCTCGGAACGCGGCACTTCGCGTTCGGCGACAACGCGGTGAGCCCGTCCGTCGTGGACTTCCTGGAGCGCATCATCCGCGGCACTCCGCTGCGGGTGCTGTCCGACTTCTTCGCGGCCCTGGCCGACCACGACGAGCGGGCCGGGCTTGAGGTGCTCGGCCGGGTACCGGTGACCGTGGTCACCGGGGAGCGCGACCGCGTGGTCCCGCCGTACCAGAGCGACGACCTGGCCGCGGAAATCCGCGGCTCCGAGCTGGTCCGGGTTCCCGGAGCGGGCCACGCGATCCCGCTGGAGCAGCCCGAGGCGGTCAACGACGCGATCACCGCGCTGCTCGCCCGTAGCATGGCACGCGAGCAGCCCGGGCGCTCGGCGTAACGGTGCTGCCCCGGGGGCTCTTGTGAGGAGATGGCTGTGCCGGTGCTTGCCGAGCTAAAGGTGCCCACCGCGGCCCGGATGCGCGAGCTCGGACGGCGCCTGGCCGGGCTGCTGCGGGCCGGCGACCTGGTGGTGCTCACCGGTCCTCTCGGCGCGGGGAAGACCACGCTGGTGCAGGGCATCGGCCAGGGGCTTCACGTGCGCGGGGCGGTCACCTCGCCCACGTTCGTGATCGCGCGGGTGCATCCCAGCCTGGGCGCGGGGCCCGCGCTCGTGCACGCGGACGCCTATCGGCTCGGCAGCCGGGCCGAGGTCGATGATCTCGACCTGGACACCGACCTGGACAGCTCGGTGACCGTCGTCGAGTGGGGCGAGGGCCTGGTCGAGGACCTCGCGGCCAGCTACCTCGAAATCGAGATCGGCATGAGCCCGGTTGCCGCGCCGTCCGGCGCTCCCGATGAGGCTCGCACCGTCCGGCTGACCGGCCGGGGTCAGCGCTGGGAAGCCGCCGCGGAATCTGCAGCCCTGGCCCTGACCGCCGGCTCCGACCGCAGCTAGCCCGTGGCGGGCTGGTCGTTGTCGGCCCCGCTACGGTACATGGTGTGGCACGCGTCAACAGCTTGCAGGTCCAGGCCGCCGATTTGGCGGCCGCGGCGAGGTTTTACGGACAGTTCCTCGGCCTCGAACTGGATGACGAACCCCATCAGCACGATGGAAACGAGGCCCCGCATTACGACCTGGCCTGGGGAGACTTCACCTCGGGGGACTACATGATGCTCATCCTTGCCCAGGCCGAGCCGGGCCAGCACACCACCGGGGCGCGGATCGGGATCACCGTCGTGGATCTCGCCGCGGTCCATCAAAGGGCGGCGCAGTTCGGGGTTACGGTGCTGGAACCGCCCCGTGACGGGCCGTGGGGGCGGCGCGCCTGGTACGAGGACCCCGACAGGAACACCGTTTCGGTCACAGCGGCCCGGCCAGCTGAGGGCGGCTAGCCCCGTTCTGTCCGGCCGCCGTACCGTTCGCACCACACGGGCGGGGGGTTCGCGCTAGCCTGCGGTCGTCGAGCACGTCGTACTGCACCGTTTCACCACCTTCCCCCGGAGGCGCGTCGTGGCTCAGGGGTACCCGCCCCACCGTTCGGCCCGGCTGCCCGGACGCGGTCGCCGCGGATACCCGGACGATCCAGGAAGCGCGCAGCGGCCCGGCAGGCCGCGCCTGGACGCTTTCGACGACGGCCTGGAGGAGGATCTGGCGCCGTGGGCCGGGCCGGGCATTTACCCCGCCGGGCCAGGGCGCCGGGAGCGCAGGCCGCCCGGCACCGGCGAGGAGCGAGCGGGGCCGCCCGATGCCGGCGGGGAGCGGGCGGGACGGCCCGATGCCGGCGGGGAAGGACCGTCGTCGCGGGAGGGGGCCCGGGAGCGGACGCAGGGCCGGCGGGCCGCTACGCGGGCCAGGAAGTCACGGCGCAGGGTGATGGCCGCGGGCGGCCTGATCCTGGTGGTCGTGGTCGTCGTGGTGCTGGGGCTCACCGGGAACCTGCCGTGGCAGGGGCACCCCGCGCCGTCGGCGTCCGACGGGCTGGTGACCACGTTCCAGCCGGGCGAGTTCCGGTCCGTCCCGAGCTCCTGCCAGGCGGTCAGCGCGGCCACGCTGGGCCAGTACCTTCCCGGCAAGGTGTCGAGGGTCGCCCAGTCGCTGTCGGGGGCCACCCAGAGCGAGTGCACCTGGACGCTGGACGCCCGGCCGGACTTCCGCGTGCTCACCGTGAACAGCCAGGCGTACACGCCGAGCCTGCTGTCCAGCGGGGATGGCAGCGCCACGTTCGGCGCGATAGACGCCTACGCCCAGGAACTGCGGAAGCTGCAGAACCCGCCCAGGGCCAGCCGGGCACCCCGGGCTCAGCTCGGCGCGGCGGTCGGGCTCGGCCGCGACGCGTTCACGGCTCTGCAGGTCTTTCACGTCGGCGGCGCCATCACCGACGAGGTCACCGTGGTGCTCCGGGACCGGAACGTGGTGATCATCGTCACGATGCAGGGCCAGCAGCACGGCGGGGGGTTCGGGCCGGTGCCGGTGGCCACCCTGCGAGCCGGGGCCCTGGCCGCCGCGCACGACGTGCTCGCCGGGATCCACTGAGCGCACGGGCGGGCACGGCGGGGGGATCCGGGGGGTCGTCCCCCCGGGCTGGCGCGGTCAGGTCGCCGCGTAATCTACGCTGGGCAACCGTGCTGATGCTCGCGTTCGACACCGCCACACCGGTCGTGACGGTCGCCCTGCACGACGGGACGCGCGTCCTGAGCGGGGAGACCGCGGCCGGCGCGCGGCGGCACGGCGAGTTGCTGGCCGCGATGATCGAGCGGGTTCTCGCGGCGGGCGGCGTGGGTCGCACCGACTTGGAGGCGATCGCCGTCGGGACGGGCCCCGGGCCCTATACCGGCCTGCGGGCGGGCGTGGTGACCGCGCGGGTGCTCGCCAGCGCGCTGCGGATTCCGGCCGTGGGCGTGTGCACTCTCGATGTGATGGCGCGCGCGGCGGCCCGGGCCGCGGCGGGGCGCGCGTTCATCGTGGCCGCCGACGCGCGGCGCAAGGAGGTGTACTGGGCTCGGTACGGGCCCGCTGCGCAGCGCATCGCGGGCCCGGCTGTCGGCCCTCCGGACGCGGTGGTTCCCGGCGACGCGGCCGAATCAGGTGGATGGCCCATCGTGCCGGTAACAGGCGGATCAGCGGGCCATCCACCTTGTTCGAGCGCGGGCTTGACGGCAACGGGCAGGGCCGCGGCGTCGTGTCCGGTCGCGGGCGAGGGGCCGGTGCTCTACCCCCAGCTGTTCCCCTGCCCGATTCCGCCCCGCTATCCGGACGCGGCAGACCTCGCGGAGATCGCGGCGCGGCGGCTGGCGGAGCATGATCCGCCCGGGCCCCCCGAGCCGCTGTACCTGCGCAGGCCCGACGCCCGCGAGCCCGGGCCGCCCAAGCGGGTCACGGCGGGGACCGCCTCATGAGCGAGTCAGCCGACTATGGTGACCTGGCCGGAGAGCCCCAAGGGCGTCCTGCAGGCGAGCGGGGAAGCACCGTGCGGCGGTTGCTCCGCACGATGACGTCGGCGGATATCGATGCCGTCCTGGTGCTGGAGCACGAGCTGTTCGGCGAGGAGGCCTGGTCCCGCCAGATGCTCGAAGGGGAGCTGGCGGGGCAGCCGCGCAGCCGCTATTACCTGGTCGCCGAGGACGACGGCCGGATCACCGGCTACGCCGGGCTCCTGGTAGCCAAGACCCAGGCCGACGTGCTGACCATCGCGGTCGCCGCCGACCACTGGGGGCGGGGGACAGGCTCGACGCTGATCGAGGCGCTGCTGGCCGAGGCGGCGCGGCGGGGGTGCACCGAGGTCTTCCTGGAGGTGCGCACCGACAACATGCGAGCCCAGCGCCTGTACCGCAGGTACGGGTTCGTGGAGATCGGGATCCGGAAGGGCTACTACCAGCCGTCGGGCGCCGACGCGCTGGTGATGCGGCGTGATTTTCAAGAGGGTCGGGCATGACCGCGCCGCTGGTGCTCGGCATCGAGACCTCGTGCGACGAGACGGGGGCGGGCCTGGTGCGCGGCCACGAGCTGCTCGCCGACGCGGTCGCGTCCAGCGTGGACGAGCACGCCAGGTTCGGCGGCGTGGTTCCCGAGGTGGCCAGCCGGGCCCACCTTGAGGCCATGGTCCCCGCCGTGGACCGGGCCCTGGCCCGCGCCGGGGTCACGCTGGCCGACGTGGACGCGCTCGCGGTCACGGCGGGCCCCGGCCTGGCCGGCGCGCTGCTGGTCGGGGTCTGCGCGGCCAAGGCCTACGCGCTCGCTCTCGGCAAGCCGCTGTACGGGGTCAACCATCTCGCCGCGCACATCGCGGTGGATCAGCTCGAGCACGGGCCGCTGACGCTTCCCGCGGTCGCCTTGCTGGTCTCCGGGGGGCACTCCTCGCTGCTGCTCCTCAAGGACCTGCCGGGCCACCTGGAGCCGCTCGGGGCCACGATCGACGACGCGGCGGGCGAGGCCTACGACAAGGTGGCCCGGCTGCTCGGGCTGCCGTTTCCCGGCGGCCCGCCGATCGACGCGGCCGCGGCGGCCGGCGACCCGGCCGCGATCGGGTTCCCCCGGGGCAAGTACCGCGACAAGACCTTCGACTTCTCGTTCTCCGGGCTGAAGACCGCGGTAGCGCGCTGGGTCGAGGCCCGCGAGGCGGCCGGGCTCGCCGTGCCGGTGGCCGACGTCGCCGCGTCGTTCCAGGAGGCGGTGGCCGACGTGCTCACCCGCAAGGCGGTGGACGCGTGCGTGGCCAGCGGCGTCGACCAGCTCGTGATCGGCGGCGGGGTGGCGGCCAACTCGCGGCTGCGGGCGCTGGCGGCGCAGCGCTGCGAGGCGGCGCGGATCCGGCTGCGGGTGCCCAGGCCCGGGCTGTGCACGGACAACGGGGCGATGGTGGCGGCGCTGGGCGCCGAGCTGCTGGCCCGGGACGTGCCGCCGTCCCCGGTCGAGTTCCCCGCCGACTCGTCGATGCCGGTGACCTCCGTGGTGGCGGCCTAGTACACCTGGCACCGGCCCAAGTTGACGAGGCCGCCTGCTGCCGGATACTGTTCCGAACTAGCACTCACTAGAGTAGAGTGCTAACGCGACGAGGTTGGTCTGGCACCCGCGACGACAGGCCGCCATGGTCGCCTCTCTAGTAATTCTCAGCTAACCCTTTCCGGAGGGGGAGGTCAGATCGTGACGACCGCCACCAAGGTTGTTCTCAAGCCGCTCGAAGACCGGATCGTGGTGCGCCCGCTCGAAGCCGAGCAGACCACCGCGTCCGGCCTGGTCATCCCGGACACCGCCAAGGAGAAGCCCCAGGAGGGCGAGGTTCTTGCGGTCGGGCCCGGCCGGTTCGACGACGCAGGCGCCAAGCGCGTCCCCATGGACGTGAGCGTCGGCGACGTCGTGCTGTACAGCAAGTACGGCGGCACCGAGGTCAAGTACAGCGGCGAGGAGTACCTCGTGCTCTCGGCCCGCGACGTGCTGGCCATCATCGAGAAGTAGCCAGCGGATCAACCTATGGACGCGCCAGCGCGTCCAGCACCGCCCCGGGCCGGCCGAATGGCGGGCCCGGGGCGGTGGCATGAAGCAGCGGAAAACCATCCAGAAACGTAGGTACGAGGTACTCATGGCCAAGAGCTTGGAGTTCGACGAGGATGCGCGGCGGGCGCTGGAGCGCGGTGTCAACCGCCTCGCGGACGCCGTCAAGGTAACGCTCGGCCCCAAGGGCCGCAACGTGGTCATCGACAAGAAGTGGGGCGCCCCCACCATCACGAACGACGGCGTTACCGTCGCCCGTGAGATCGAGCTGGAGGACCCGCACGAGAACCTGGGCGCCCAGCTCGCCAAGGAGGTCGCGACCAAGACGAACGACGTGGCCGGCGACGGCACCACGACCGCGACGGTCCTGGCGCAGGCGATGGTTCACGAGGGGCTGCGCTCGGTCAGCGCCGGGGCCAACCCCATGGCGCTCAAGCGCGGCATCGACGCGGCGGCCGCGAAGGTGTCGGAGGTGCTGCTCGAGTCCGCCAAGGAGGTGCAGGAGCAGAGCGAGATCGCCAACGTCGCCACGGTCTCCGCGCAGGACCAGAAGATCGGCGACATCATCGCCGAGGCCTTCGACAAGGTCGGCAAGGACGGTGTGATCACCGTCGAGGAGTCGCCGACCATGGGGCTCGAGATCGAGTTCACCGAGGGCATGCAGTTCGACAAGGGCTACATCTCCGCGTACTTCATCACCGACCAGGACCGGATGGAAGCCGTCCTCGAGGACGCCTCCGTGCTGCTGCACGGCGGCAAGATCTCATCGATGGCGGACTTCCTGCCGTTGCTCGAGAAGGTCGCGCAGGGCAAGAGGCCGCTGCTGGTGATCGCCGAGGACGTGGACGGCGAGGCTCTGTCGACGCTGGTCGTCAACAAGATCCGCGGGCTGCTGGCCGTGGCCGCGGTGAAGGCGCCCGGATTCGGCGACCGGCGCAAGGCGATGCTCGAGGACATGGCCGTGCTGACCGGCGGCACTGTGGTCAGCGAGGAAGTCGGCCTCAAGCTGGAGAACGTCGGCCTGGACACGCTGGGGCACGCCCGCCGCGTGGTGGTGACGAAGGACAACACGACGATCGTCGACGGGGCCGGCGACCAGGCCGCGATCGATGACCGGATCCGCCAGCTTCAGGTCGAGATCGAGAACTCGGACTCCGACTGGGATCGCGAGAAGCTCCAGGAGCGCGTGGCGAAGCTGTCCGGCGGCGTGGCCGTGCTCCGCGCGGGCGCGGCGACCGAGGTCGAGCTGAAGGAGAAGAAGCACCGGCTCGAGGACGCGATCTCGGCGACCCGGGCCGCGATCGAGGAGGGCATCATCGCCGGGGGCGGCAGTGCGCTGGTCCAGATCGCGGTCGGTCTCGGCGACCTGGGCAAGACCGGCGACGAGGCGACCGGCGTCGAGGTCGTGCGGCGTGCGCTCGAGTCGCCGTGCCGCTGGATCGCGCAGAACGCGGGCGCGGAAGGCGGCGTCGTGGTCGCGGCCGTCGCCGACCTCCCGGCCGGCCACGGCTACAACGCCGCGACCGGCGAGTACGGCGACCTGGTGGCGCAGGGCGTCATCGACCCGGTGAAGGTGACTCGCTCGGCGGTCCAGAACGCCGCGTCCATCGCCGGGATGCTGCTGACCACCGAGGCGCTCGTGGTCGAGAAGCCGGAGCCCGAGGCCGCCGCGGCCAACGGCCACGGGCACGGGCACGGGCACTGACACCGGCCGGCCCGCCAGGCACGCAAAAGCCCCGGCGGTCGCGTCGCAGGACGCGACCGCCGGGGCTTTGTCACGCCGGGGCTGCTCGTTCACGAAGTACGCCCGCTACTGCCCGGGGGACGACGCCCGGGACCCCCGCGTGCCCCCACCCGCCTCCCCATCCCCCTTCACTGGCCGACCTCCGGCCAGGCTGTCGCAGCTGGCACCGGCTTTGCCGAGCTAGCACCTCTCACCACGTTCGGTGTCAGAGCCCGCAGGCTGCGGCCACCGCTTCGGCGGCGGCCTCACGGTTGGCCGCGGCGGGGATGCCGGGGCGCTCGAAGTCGTTCATGTAGATGTCGGCGGCCTGGGTGGCGCTGGTGGCGGCGTTCAGCGCCGGGAGGAACTGCGACCACCCCTGGTTGTAGGTGAGCAGCGCGTTCAGCTGGGTCAGCAGGTCGGCCGCGGGGTTGCCGGTGACGAACCCGGACGGGAGGGGGGTCCACCCGATCAGCCCGCCGCCGCCGGAGCCGACGGACTCGGGGTTGCCCTCGGACTCCTGGAAGATGTTCCCGGCGACGCCGGCGGCCGCGATTCCCGTGTACCCGTGCGCGGTCAGGAAGCTGACGATCGCCGCGTAGTTGGCGGGAACCATGCCCTGGGCGGCTGAGCAGGTCACCGTGCCCGCCGCCGCGGTGCCGCTGCCGTGAGCGCTGGTCCTGGCGTGCCGGGGCCGGTGCGTGCCGGTCCGGTCCCGGGCCAGGGGAGTCGCGGGCAGGCTGAGCACCTGGCCGATTTTGATCAGGTTCGGGTCGCTGACTGTGGAGCTGTTGGCCCGGTAGAGCCAGTGCCAGGCGCGGGCATGGCCGTAGAACCGCTGCGCGATCTGCCACAGGGTGTCTCCGGGGCGGACCGTGTAGGTGCGCGTCACCTGGGCCGCC
This sequence comes from Streptosporangiaceae bacterium, assembly GCA_035934395.1. Lineage (GTDB taxonomy): Bacteria > Actinomycetota > Actinomycetes > Streptosporangiales > Streptosporangiaceae > JASHPR01. Next base: position 3,030 of record DASYXX010000895.1, on the reverse strand, counting down.
GGCCGCACCGCCGCGTCGAGGTGTGCGGCGACCGGGGGCACGCTCGCGGCGGACGGCCCGGGATGGGACGTCACCGGCGAGGCAAGCGCCTGGGGAGCGGCCGCCAGCGCGCCGGCCACCGCGAGGGCCGGGGCCGCCAGGCCCGCCCGCTTGGCTGCCCTCTGTACCTGCGACGGGCGCCTGTGCCGCCCTGGCTTGCTGGTCTTCCTGGTCTTGCCTCGGGGGGTTCCCGCCCTCACGAACCTGCCTTAATCCGGATCCGCGCCCAGCTACTCAGCAACCTGCACCTCTCGCCGGGCCTGTCATCGTGCCACCGGGCAGGCTAGTCGGGACATTCAACTCAACATCGATGAAGTCCGATAAATAGCACAGAGGGACTATGACAGGAACAAAACTGATAATCGTCGAGCTATGCCTACGTGGCCGGGCTTACTGCAACGAGCGGGCCGCGGCGGGTACGGCCAGGTCAGCGCCGTATATGACCTAGGTGGGTGGTTTGCGGGCCAGGAGGGTGATCAGGTCGAAGACCACGGTCGCGGCGGCGATCGCGGTGATCTCCCCGTGGTCGTAGGCCGGGGCGACCTCGACCACGTCGCAGCCGACGAGGTTGATGCCGGTCAGGCCCCGCAGGACGCGCAGCAGCTCCCGGTTGCTCAGGCCGCCCGCCTCGGGCGTCCCGGTCCCGGGCGCGAAAGCGGGGTCGAGCACGTCGATGTCCAGCGACAGGTACACCGGCAGGTCCTCGACGCGCCCGACGATCGCATCCACCGTGCCGCGCACGCCGAGATCGTCGACGTCGCTGGCCCGGATGGTCCGGAAGCCGAACCGCTTGTCGTCATCGAGGTCGCCGTGGCCGTAGATCGGGCCGCGGATGCCGATGTGGATCGAGTGGTCCTCGACCAGCAGGTTCTCCTCGAAGGCCCGCCGGAAGATCGTGCCGTGGGTGGTCGGGGCGTTGAAGTAGGTGTCCCAGGTATCCAGGTGCGCGTCGAAGTGCACCAGCGCGACCTGGCCGTGCTCGCGGACGACCGTGCGCAGCATCGGCAGCGCGACCGTATGGTCACCGCCGACGGCGATGATCTTCCTGCCGCCGTGCCGCAGGTCGCCCGCGTGCCCGGCGATCTGGTCCATCGCCGCGTCGATCGAGAACGGGGTGACCGGCACGTCGCCCGCGTCGACGACCTGGATCTCGCTGAACGGGGAGCAGTCCAGCTCGACGTGGTGCCCCGGCCGCAGGTGCCGCGAGGCCTGCCGGACGGCCATCGGGCCGAACCGGGCTCCCGGGCGGTAGGAGGTGCCGTTATCGAACGGCACCCCGAGCACGGCCACGTCGTAGTCGGCAACCCGGTCGATCTCCGGGATCCGGGCGAAGGTGCTGGAGCCCGCGAACCGGGGCACCTTCCTCCCGTCGACCGGGCCGACCGGCTGGCCCTCGCGATCCTGCGGCATCGTATGCTCCCTTGCGTTCAGGCTCGTGTCCTCGTGACGCCTCCGCTGGGCTGCAGCACCTGCCCGACGACCGCGCTCGAGCCCGGGCCGGCCAGGAACGACACGGCCGCGGCGATGTCGTCCGGGCTGGCCAGGCGGCGCACCGGGACCAGGTCACGGTATCGCTGCCGCATCTCGTCGAGCGAGATGCCCGCATCCGAGGCGTCGACGCGCAGCTGCTCGGTATCGATGTAGGACGGGGCGATGGCGTTGGCCAGGATGCCCTGCGGGCCCAGCTCCCGGCCCAGGCCCTTGGTCAGCGCGATCAGGCCGGCCTTGGACGCGGCGTAGGCGGTGGCGTTCGGGTGGCCGATCACGCCCCAGCCGGACGCGATGATCACGATGCGGCCGTGCCCGGCGGCCCGCATGCCGGGGATCACCGCCTGGATCAGGCGGAAGTGCCCGGTGAGGTTCACGTCTACCTGGCGCCACCAGTCGTCGGGCCTGGCGTCGAGAAACGGGCTCATGGCCATGGCCGCGGCGTTGGCCACCAGTATCTGCACCGGGCCCAGCCGGTCGGCGACCGCGCCGGCCAGCCTGCAGCCGGCGCCCGGGTCGGCGATGTCCCCGGGCACGGCCGCCCCGCCGATGCGGTCGGCCAGCTCACCGAGCCTTCCGTCGTCGGCGACATCGTTCACCGCGACGCGGTGCCCGTCGGCCGCCAGTCGCAGCGCGGTCGCGTGCCCCAGGCCCTGCGCCGCGCCGGTGACCAGGGCCACCAGCCCCAGACTCTCGGGCATCTCAGATCACCGCCCCGGCGTTGGGCGAGAGCACCTCGCCGCAGTACATCGAGCCCTCGGTGGCCAGGTAGTACACGGCGTGAGCGATCTCCTCCGGGGTGACCAGCCGGCGCAGCGGGAGCGTGGCCAGATAGTCGGGCTTGCGCCACAGCGAGTCCGGGGCCAGCAGCGGGGTGTCGGTCGGGCCCGGCGCCACGGCGTTGACCCGGATGTCGGTCTGCGCGACCTCCATAGCCAGCGACTTGACCAGGCCGAGGACCGCGCCCTTGGCCGCCACGTAGTGCAAGTCGGTGGCGCTGCCGGCGAGCGCGAGCTCGGACGAGATCGCCACGATCGCGCCCTGCCCCCGCGCCAGCATGTGCGGCAGCACGGCCGCGCAGGTGTGGACCGTGCCGCCCAGGATCACCGCGAGCATCCGGTCCCACTGGGCGGTCGTGATCTCGGCGACGTCGATCCCTTCCTCGTAGTAGCCGGCCGCGGTCACCGCGAGATCGATCCGGCCGAACCGTGCGGCCGCCGCGTCGACCGCCGCGGCCACCCCGGCCCGGTCGGTGACGTCCACCCGCGCGGGCAGGTCGGTGCCGGACTCGTTGAGGTCGATGCCGGCGGTGCGCCAGCCGCGCTCGCCGAGCAGCCGCGCGCAGGCCGCGCCGATCCCGCTGGCCGCGCCGGTGATGACGGCGACGGGCGCAGGCTCGCCTACTGGCATCAGGTGTCGTCCGCGTCGGTCAGGGCGGGTGCCACGGCCTTGGCCGGGCTCTCGATCACCCCGGAGCCGATCAGCGACGGCAGAAACGCGTAC
>DASYXX010000852.1:0-4436 GCA_035934395.1 Streptosporangiaceae bacterium | reverse complement strand
GCGGCGGAAGCCCTTGCCCTTGTTCTCGATCTTGGCGACCTCGATCCTGCCGATCTGGCTGGTCGAGGCGACGTGCGTGCCCCCGTCCGCCTGCTGATCAAGGCCCACGATGTCCACGATGCGAACATCCTCGGCGTCGGGTGGGATGAGATTGGTGGCCGTGCGGATGATGTCGGGAATCGCCAGCGCGTCCGAGCGGGGGAGCACCCGGATGTCGATCCGCCGCGCGGCGGCGATCTCGGCGTTGCAGGCGGCCCCGACGGCGTCCTTGAAGCCGTCGGGGACCTCGGGCAGGTCAAAGTCCATCCTGGCGGTGTACGGCTCCATGTTCCCCCCGGTGACCAGCGAGCCGTAGTCACGGAACACCACGCCACACAGGACGTGCAGCCCGGAGTGCGTGCGCATCAGCGCGGTGCGCCGCTCGTCCTCGACCGCGCCCCTGACTGCGGTGCCCGGCGCCGGGACCGGGTCGTCATCGGCGGGGATCAGGTAGAGGTCATCGCCCTTCCTGACTCCCTCGATACGAGTCTGCACCCCGCCCCAGAGCAGCACGCCATGGTCGGGCGGCTGCCCGCCGCCTCCGGGGTAGAACGCCGAGCGGTCGAGCACGATCCCCTCGGGTCCCGCCGCGAGCACGGTAGCGTCCCACTCCCGCAGGGTCTGGTCGTCAAGCTCGAGCCGGTGCGTCCGCCAGGCGGTCACCACGGGCCGTACGGCCCCATGTGCGTCCCGCTGTTGCCCCGGTCGCGGAAGCCCTTGACCTTCGGCCGGACGTCGGTGAGGTAAATGGCCGCCGCCACGAACGCGGCCACGGCCAGGATGCCGATCGGGGCGCTGCCGTAGGCGGCGGTGCCGAGACCGATCGCGGTCGCGACGCCGGTGATGACCAGCCACAGCGGCTTGGTCTGCTTGCTGGCCGCGAGGAACGCCTGCGCGGGCCGCCGGAGCGCGTCGATGAACGCGAACCCCTCGAAGCCGAGCGCGAATATGGCGAGCGCCTCGAAGAACCAGCCGAGCGCGGAAACGGCGGCCGGATGATTGTAAATCACGGTCTCACGCTACCCGGTTCTGGCCCAGATCCGTCACGGACGGGGCGTTTGGATCCTGCAAGGGGCGGTGGTCGGTGGCCGGCTCCGCCCGGTCCTCGTGTTCCTCGGGCTCGACCTCGCCGGCCAGCACCGTCTGGTTCCGGCCGTCCGCCGCCGACTCCTTGCGGAACGACTCGTAGACCTCGAGCAGCATCTGCTTCTGCCGCTCGGTGAGCTCTGGATCGGCCAGCACGGCGTCGCGCACGCCGGGGCCGGGCGGCCGGTCCTCGAGGAAGCCCGCCTGGACATAGAGCGCCTCCGCCGAGATCCGCAGCCCGCGGGCGATCTGCTGCAGGATGTCAGCGCTCGGGCGGCGCAGGCCCCGCTCGATCTGGCTCAGGTACGGGTTGGAGACGCCCGCCGCCTGGGCCAGCTGGCGTAGTGAGATCTTGGCCTGCTCCCGCTGCTCCCGGATGTAGGCCCCGATCGCTGGAACGTTAACCGGACTCATGCTTCCAGTCTCGCTCCTAGTGCTTGCATTTGCAAACCCGCCGCGCGGCCGGGTGCCCGGCGCACCACTTCCGTTACGAATATAAAAACGGCAGCACGGCGCGGATCTCGCCGACCTTGCGGCCGCCGCCCAGCACCTCAGGGCTCGCCAGGCCGTCGAGCACTGCCGGATCGGAGCCCGGGCCTGCGTCGGCGCCGAGCGCGCGAAGCAGCGCCACGGTCACCACGGTCCGCGCGCGCCTGGCGCCATCGCCGTCGTCGATCTTGAACGCCGCGGCGCGGCCGTCCGCGAGGGCAAGGCCCTCCACTCCCTCGGCGCCGGACTTCAGCAGCAGGCCCGGGACGGCTTCCATCAGCCTGCGGTCCGGGCGGGCGGTGCCCGACGTCCACGTGGGATGGGCGCGCATGGCGTCGGCCACTCGGCGCTCGGGCGAGCCCGGCCCGGCGCGAACCAGCGCGCCGAAGGCCCGGGCCAGGCCGGCGAGCGTGAGCGCGAACAGCGGCGCGCCGCAGCCGTCCACGCCGACGGCCGTAACCGGCTCCCCGGCGAGCCGCTCGATCGCCCGCCTGATCTCCAGCTGCAGCGGATGATCTGGCTCGGTGTAGCTGGCGGTCGGCCAGCCGGCCGCCACGCAGGTGGCGAGCATGGCCGCGTGCTTGCCCGAGCAGTTCATGTGGACCCGGTCCGGCCCGGCGTCGGCCAGCACCATCCGGCGCAGGGTCGGCTCGTCGAGCGGCAGGTCGGGCGGGCACTGCAGCGCGTCCTCGGTCAGCCCGGCCCCGGCCAGGATCTCGCGCACCCCGGCCACGTGGAAGTCCTCGCCCGAGTGGCTGGCGGCCGCCAGCGCCAGCAGGCTGCCGTCCAGGCCGAGTCCGCAGCGGAGCATCGCGGCGGCCTGCATCGGCTTGCTCGACGACCGGGGGAAGACGGGCGTGTCCACCGCTCCCGCGCGCAGCACGGTCGCGCCGCCGGTGTCCACCACGGCGATCGCGCCACGGTGCCTGGACTCGGTGAAGCCGGACCTGACCACCTCGGCGAGCACGGGATTCCCGGTCACGATCTCGGTTCCCAGCGCGGCGTCCTGTACTATCCCGGGGGACGACCCCCGGACCCCCGCGGCCCGTCCGCTCGGGCCGGCCTCCGGCCGACCGTCGCGGCCGGCCCAGCTTCGCTGTGTCATCTTCCGCTCGCCCCCGCCGCGCCCCGGCGGCTTCCGCTCGCCCCCAACGGGCCCCGGCGGCTTCCGCTCGCCCCCGCCGCGCCCCGGCGGCTCGCTCTAGGTGTCATGGGAGGCAGAATGCCTTCTCGTGCGACTTGTAGTCCAGCGGGCCAGCCAGGCGAGCGTCGAGGTGAACGGGGCGACGGTCGGCGTGCTCCCCGGGCCCGGCCTCGTGGTGCTGGTCGGCGTGACCCACTCCGATACCGCGGACGTCGCGGCCGCCCTGGCCCGGAAGGTTTACTACCTGCGGATCCTTCGGGACGAGAAGTCGTGCGCGGACACCGGCGCGCCGCTGCTCGTGATCAGCCAGTTCACCCTGTACGCCGAGACCAGGAAGGGGCGCCGGCCCACCTGGCAGGCGGCCGCGCCAGGACCGGTCGCCGAGCCGCTGGTCACCGCCTTCGCCGACGCGCTGCGCGAGCTTGGCGGCAGCGTTCAGACGGGCGTGTTCGGCGCGGAGATGCAGGTCATGCTCGTCAACGACGGCCCGGTCACCGTGATCCTGGACTCGTAGCGCCCGGGGGGATGACGCTGCCCGGCGCGGCCCGGACAGTAGCCAGGTGACGGCGGGTGAACGCGAGCGACTCGGCCAGGTCGGCCCGGCGCTCCTCGATGGTCTGCGCGCGCCGGGTATTGATCTCGACCACCACCATCCCGGTGTACCCGCGGGATCCGAGGCTGCCGAGCAGGTCCGCGCAGGGCTGGGTCCCGTGCCCGGGCACCAGGTGCTCGTCGGGCAGGCCCGGCGCGGTGCCGTCGGCCATGTGCACGTGGACCAGCCGGCTTCCGAGCTCGTCGGCCATCGCCAGCGCGTCCGACCCGGACACCGCGGTGTGCGAGAGGTCCAGCGTGGCGTGCGGGGTGTCGAGCTCGACCGGGTTCCAGTGCGGCGCGTACGTCGTCACCGCCGCCCGAGCGCGCAGCGGGTAGAGGTTCTCCACCGCGAACTTGACGTCGGTCTCCTCGGCCATCCGGATCAGGCCCGCCTCGAACTCCCTGGCGTAGTCGCGCTGCCAGCGGAACGGCGGATGGACCACGACGACCTTCGAGCCCAGCTTCTCGGCCACCTCCCGGGAGCGGTCGAGCTTGCCCCACGGGTCGCGTCCCCAGACCCACTGGGTGATCAGCAGGCACGGGGCGTGCACCGCCAGAACCGGAATGCCGTGATAGTCCGAGAGCCTGCGAAGGACGTCCAGGTCCTGGCTGACCGGGTCCATGGTGACCATGACCTCGATCCCGTCGTACCCGAGACGCGCCGCCGCCTCGAACGCGTCGGCCACCCGCTCGGGGAAGACCGAGGCCGTGGACAGCGCCACCTGCACGTTGGCGGCGGGCGCTACCTGGCCCACGGCACCTCCTTCGTTCTTGCCACCGTACTTTCTTTCCCCGCGGCCGCGGTGTCCGTGCGCGGCATCCGGAGGGAATCCTGCCCGGCCAGCTTATGCGGACCCGGGATGCGGACGGCCGTGTCCCCCACTCGCCTCCGGGCCCCGCCCGCCTCCCCTTTTCCCTTCACTCGTGCCTTCCGGCTCGCTCTTTGGCTGTCGGTGGCGCCCGGTACCGTGCCGGTCATGGGTAAGTCGGCCGCTTCGGCGGCGCTCTACCAGTGCTCCGAGTGCGGCTGGCAGACCACGAAGTGGGCCGGGCGGTGCGGCGGGTGCCAGGAGTGGGGGACGGT
>DASYXX010000849.1:0-4354 GCA_035934395.1 Streptosporangiaceae bacterium | reverse complement strand
GCCGTGCACTACCCGACGATCGGCGTCATCCAGGGGATGCAGCACCTGCCGGCGACGTTCACCCCGGGTCCCCGGCTGGGCGCGCCGCTGGATGAGACCCTCGAGGTGCTGCAGCGGGCCTGCGACGAGCAGCGGCTCGCCGAGCCGGTCACCAGGCGCCACCAGCAGGCCGAGATACCCGCCGCCGAGTAGCCCGGGCCGTGATCGGCGGCTCTGGGTCACCGGTGCGATCATGGGCGCATGACCGCATGGCACGACGTCGAACAGGCAGAGCCGGAGTTCGCGCAGCGCGTGCGGGCGCTGTTCGACGCTCACCGGCACAAGACGATCGCCACCTTGCGAGCCGACGGGTCGCCGCGGATCTCCGGGATCGAGGTGGTCTTCGAAGAAGGCGAACTGGGTTTTGGCTCGATGGCGGGCGCGCGCAAGGGCGCGGATCTCCGCCGGGATCCGCGGTTCGCCCTGCACAGCGCCACGGTCGACCCGGTCGAGGGCTCCGAGGCGCAGTGGCCGGGCGAGGCGAAGATCTCCGGCCGGGCGATCGCTGCCGGACCGGTCACCGAAGGACCGGACGGCGACCGCTTTCACGCCGACATCGCCGAGGTCGTGCACACCCACCTCAACGAGGCGGCCACGATGCTCGTCGTCGAGTGGTGGACGCCTGCCCGCGGGCTGCGAAGGATCGACCGCGAGTTAGACCGAATCCCAGAACGGCCGCACGTCGATCGAGCCGTACCGGGCGACCGGGTGCTTGGACGCCACCTCGACGGCCTCCTCCAGGTCGGCGCATTCTAGGATGTCAAACCCGCCGATCTGCTCCTTGGTCTCGGCGAACGGGCCATCGGCGACCAGTACCTCGCCGCCGCGCACCCGTACCGTCCTGGCGTCGTTCAGCGGCCGAAGCTCGTGACCGCCCGGCAGGAGCACCCCGCGGCCCTCCATCTCCTCCACCCACGCAGTGACCCCCCGCTGCATCGACGCGCGCTCCTGCGGGGTCAGCCTGATCGCCGGATCCCGGCAGATGAGAAACAGGTACTTCACCGGCGGCCTCCCTCTCGTCATCAAGACGACGAATAGCGCAGGCCGGTGACCGTTTGCGCGGCGGCCGCGAAGGCCGGATCGCCGGTAGCCGCGAGCCCCCGCCGGCAGGCCTCGACGAGCTTGACCTGATGCGGGTCGAGGCTGCGCACGGCCGCCTGGGTCAGCTCGATGCCTGGGGTGCTGGCCGGGCGGGGCTGGTCCACCGGGTCGACGCCGGCGTACAGCGCGGCGTGCTCGGCATGCACCTGGGCCAGGGCGGCGGCCGCCGCCGTGGCCGGGACGTGACCGACGAGGATCTCGACGGCCATCGCGCCGGTGACTCCGTGCAGATGGAGAATGTTGGGCCGGGTCAGGTAGCGGCGGGCGCCGTCGGCCGCGGCCCGGACGACGGCATCGCGGGGGGCGTCGGCGTTGTCCGGTGGCCCGGCAGGCTGCCCGGCACGATAGCGGGCCGCCCAGTAGCCAAGAGCCCTGGCCAGCTCCCCGCGCCGCGGCGAGCTGTCCACGGCGTCAATGGCCCGCACGGCGTGGGCGGTCCTGATGGCTCCGTGAAAGAGCGCGGTGCGCAGCGCCGGCATCAGCCGTGGCACCCATGTCTCGACCACGCTCGCCCATCCGTCGTCGTCGATGGCCCGCGTGAAGTACCCGATCCACTCGGGGAGACGGTCGTAGGCGCCGAGGGCCTGCCGCCACTCGAAGCTGGCCGACGCCACCGCTTCGACCGTCGGGCCGCCCGCCTGGGCGAACCGGCGCGCCCAGCCGTCGATGTCGTCGGTGCAGTCGAGCACGGCCAGAGCTTCGCAGGCCATGGCGCCGTGATTGACGAAGCCGTTAGGCAGCTCGAAGCTGGCGGCCGCCATCCGCTCGAACGCCTCGTCCAGGGCGGGAGTCGTGTCGCTCATGTGATCCTCCCTCCGGATGATAGGACCGCGCCGGGCGCCGGGCGCATACTGGGTGCATGGGCCGGATGATATGGACAATCCTCGGCGTGATCCTCGCCATCTGGCTGGCCTTCATAGCCGTTGGCTGGATCTTCGCCATGCTCAAGACGTTTCTCGTTATCGGGCTGATCGCGGTGGTCGTCGTCATCGTCGTGACGCTCGTGGCCAAACTCCCCCGCCGCAGCTAGCCCCATGCAGCCGCTGCCCGCGACGGCGGACAGCGGCCCGGCGGCTGTCACGAAGTGGCGGCCCCGGCCGGCACGAGCGCCGCGTTCTGCCGTTCGAACTGCTTGGCGACGCCGCCGCGCCAGCCCTCGGCCATGGCCTGTGACAGCGGATCGGGGAAGATGTCCTCCTCTCCGTTCTCGATGCCGTCGAAGATGGCTCGCGCCACGGACTCCGGCGAGGCCTTGGGAATGTCGAGATCTCGGGTCATCTCGGTGTCGGTGGGGCCGGTGAGGACGCTGTGCACGGTCACGCCCTGTCGTGCCAGCAGCAAGCGCAGCGACTGCGTCAGAGAGAACGCGGCCGCCTTCGAGATCGAGTAGGCCGGCGCGAACGGCACGGGAGCGAGGGCCGCCAGCGACACGTTGGTAACGATCGCTCCCCGAGAGCGAGTCAGCGACGGCAGGAAAGCCTGGCTCACGCGGTAGGTGCCGAACAGGTTGACGGCCAGGGTCTGCTCGAGTGCGGCGAGATCGCTCAGGTCGTCAAAGGGCTGGACGCCGGCGTTGTTGATCAGGAGATCGAGCGAGTCGATGCTCGCGGCCGCCTCGTCGATCTGCTCCGCGTCGGTTACGTCCAGAGCCAGCGGGGTGACGCGCTGATCGGGGTGAGCGACCGGCTGGCGTGCCGCGGCATATACCCGTGCCGCGCCTCGCCGCAGGGCCTCCTCGACCAGCGCCCGGCCGATGCCGCGGTTGGCCCCGGTCACCAGCACCGTCGTGTCCTTGATGGTCATGCCCGTTCCTCCGGTTCTGCGGTGGTCTTGCGGTTCCGCGCCGCTCGTTCGGCGGCCTGCTTATATAGACCAGCCGCACCCGGCGGAATCGCCGCGCCGGTGGGTTAGGCTCCGATCGTGCCCGTTGCCGTCCGTCTTGCCCCTGGTTGCCGCCCGCGCGGCTGCCGGGCGCCTGCGCGGCGCGTGCTCGGGCGCAGGGTGCGGTACGTGATCGGCTCCGAGGCTGGTCAGGTCGACGGCAGGCGATGGCGCGGCGCGGCGCGCATCGCGCGGGGCATCTGAGGGAGATCGTTCTCCCCGGTGTCCGCCCTGCCGCGCGGATGCGCGTACTCGTGATCCCCTCACCAGCCACAAGCCCGAGGCGTGCGTCCGGGCTCAGGAGCGTGTCTGTCATGACCAGCGAATTCTTCATCCCGGCCGCGCCGGGGCATATCCCCGGTGCCGACGGGTATTTCGGCGCGTTCGGCGGCAAGTTCATCCCGGAGGCGCTGGCCGCCGCCGTGGACGAGGTCGCCGTCGAGTACGAGAGGGCCAAGGCGGATCCCGCGTTCGTCGCGGAGTTCGAGGAGCTGCTCGTCCACTACGCCGGGCGGCCGAGCCCGCTCACCGAGGCACCCCGATTCGCGGAGCGCGCCGGCGGCGCGCGGGTGTTCCTCAAACGCGAGGACCTGAACCACACCGGCTCACACAAGATCAACAACGTCCTCGGACAGGCCCTGCTGACCAGGCGGATGGGCAAGCCGCGCGTCATCGCGGAGACCGGCGCCGGCCAGCACGGGGTGGCGACCGCGACCGCGTGCGCGCTGTTCGGCCTGGAGTGCACCATCTACATGGGCGAGATCGACACTCGCCGCCAGGCGCTCAACGTGGCGCGGATGAGGATGCTCGGCGCCCAGGTGATTCCGGTCACCTCCGGCTCCCGCACCCTCAAGGACGCCATCAACGAGACGTTCCGTGACTGGGTTGCCAGCGTCGAGACCACGCACTATCTCTTCGGCACGGTTGCCGGGCCGCATCCCTTCCCGGCCATGATCCGTGATTTCCAGCGGGTGATCGGTGTGGAGGCCCGCCGCCAGATCCTCGAGCGCACCGGGCGGCTGCCGGATGCGGCGATCGCGTGTGTCGGCGGAGGGTCGAACGCGATCGGCCTGTTCCACGCCTTCCTCCCGGACGCGGGCGTACGCCTGATCGGCTGCGAGGCCGCCGGGCACGGCGTGGAGACCGGGAAGCACGCGGCGTCGCTGTCCGCCGGCGAGCCTGGCATCCTTCATGGGTCGCGCTCCTACGTCCTGCAGGACGACGAGGGCCAGATCGCCGAGCCCTGCTCGATCTCGGCCGGGCTCGACTATCCGGGCATCGGGCCTGAGCACGCGTACCTGCACGACATCGGCCGCGGCGAGTACCGTCCGGT
>DASYXX010000818.1:0-3652 GCA_035934395.1 Streptosporangiaceae bacterium | reverse complement strand
GTGTGCTCGAACTGGGCGGTGCGCTTGCGGTCCCTGGTCACGGCCGTCCAGCCGTCCGGCCAGATGTCGTAGCTGATCGTGCCCAGCGTCAGCATGGGCTCGATCGTGAACGTCATTCCCGGTTCCATGATCACCGTGACGTCTGGGTCGTCGAAGTGCGGGACGATCAGCCCGGAGTGGAACGTGGTGCCGATGCCGTGGCCGGTGAAGTCGCGCACCACCCCGTACCCGAACCGGCGCGCGTAGGACTCGATGACCCGGCCGATCGCGTTCAGCGGCCGGCCCGGGGCGACGGCGCGGATGCCGCGCATCATCGCCTCGTGGGTGCGCTCGACCAGGAGCCTGGACTCCTCGTCGACGTCGCCGGCCAGGAACGTGGCGTTCGTGTCGCCGTGCACGCCGCCGATGTAGGCGGTGATGTCCACGTTCACGATGTCCCCGTCGGCGATCACCGTGTCGTCGGGGATCCCGTGGCAGATCACCTCGTTGAGCGAGGTGCACAGGGACTTCGGGTAGCCGCGGTACCCGAGCGTGCTCGGGTACGCGCCGCGGGAGACGAGGAATTCGTGCCCCACCCGGTCCAGCTCGTCGGTGGTGACCCCCGGTGCCACGTGCCGGCCGACCTCGGCCAGCGCCTGGGCGGCGATGCGCCCCGCCACCCGCATCCGCTCGATCGTCTCCGCGTCCTTGACGTCCGTCTCCCCGATCCTCGGCCGCTTCCTGCCCACGTACTCGGGGGCGGCGATGTGCGCGGGGACCTGCCGCGTGGGGGAGAGCCGGCCGGGCTCGAGCAAGGTGGCCACGATCTGCGAGTCTAGTTGCTATGGACGGTGAGCAGCGCTGGTGGTTCTGCCTGAGGCACAAGACCGTGGAACCCGACGCCGGCTGCCCGGGCCGGGAACGGCTGGGCCCCTACGCGACCCGGGAGGAGGCGGAGCACGCCCTCGAGACCGCCCGGCGGCGGACCGAGGAATGGGACGCCCAGGACGACTACTGAGCGCGGCCCGGTATCGTGGCTGCAGCGGCCGAGCGGGCCGCTAAGGGCGTGCGCCCGAGCGAGCGAGCGGGAAGCACAGTGAGCGAACATCAGTCCGGTGAGGAGCTGCCCCCGGCCGCCGAGTCGCGGATCGCCGAGATCCGGCGCACCGGGACCTGGGGCTCGGCGCTCACGGCCGACGAGTTTACCGCGATCAAAAGCGTCGGCTTCGAGCCGGTCGGCCAGGTGCTCGGGGCGGCGGTCTACAACATCGGCTACACCGGCGGATGGGCCTGCCCCGGGGCGTGGGCCGGCTACGGCGGCTTCGCCACGCCGTACCAGAGCGTCACCGCGGTGTCGGGAACCGGCTCCTCCATGGGCTCGTTCGGCCCCATGGTGCAGACGCTGTACCAGGCGCGCCGCAGGGCCCTCGGGCGGATGACCGAGGAGTGCGCGGAGCTCGGCGGGCACGGCGTGGTCGGCGTGCTGCTGACCATCGGCCAGTTTCCCGCGGGCGGGCTAGAGTTCAAGGCGATCGGCACCGCGGTGCGGGCGCCGGGCGGTACTGCGCTCAAGCAGCCGTTCACCTCCGACCTCTCCGGGCAGGACTTCGCGAAGCTGATCATGGCGGGCTGGGCGCCGGCCGGCCTCGCGCTCGGCATCTCGATCGGCGCCCGGCATGACGACTGGCTGACCATCAACCAGACCCGCTGGGGCAGCGGCAACGCCGAGGTGCACGGCTACACCGACCTGGTGAACCAGGCCCGGCACGACGCGCGGAGCCAGCTGGACCGGGACGTGACGAGGATCGGCGCGGACGGCGTGGTGGTCAAGAGCATGGACTTGCGGATCCGGGAACGGGAGTGCCCCATGCAGGAGCATCGCCGGGATCACATCGCCGAGGTCACGATCATCGGCACCGCCATCACGAAGTTCGGCCCCTCCCGGCCCCGCCGGGACGGCAGCCTCGCGATCCTCTCCCTCGACCCGCAGCGGCGCCAGGCCGCGCGCGTGAAGCTCGGGCGCTGACCGCGCCCCCCAAAGGAGCACCATGACCGATCAGACTTCCGCCGAGCTCGAGCGGCAGGGCGTACCCCAGGACGCGATGCGCCGCCTGGCCGAGCTGCAGCCGGGACGGCCCGGTTCCATCTTCACGTCGGACCTGTCGGTCAACGAGTTCCTGCTGGTCCGCGAGGCCGGGTTCCGCCCGCTCGGCCTGGTGCTCGGCAGCTCGATCTACCACGTGGGGCTGCAGGTCGGCCGCTGGGGCCGTAACCAGGAGCTCGACGTGCTCTCCCAGGCCATGTACCACGCCCGGGAGCTGGCGATGACCCGGATGGAGGCCGAGGCGAACGCCCTGGGCGCCGACGGGGTCGTCGGCGTGCGGCTCGACGTGGAGATGAAGGAGTTCGGCAACGACATCGCCGAGTTTATCGCCGTGGGCACCGCGGTGCACGCGGAGCCGGATGCGGGCGGCGGCGGGGTGACCGAGTGGCGCAACAACAAGCAGCTGCCGTTCACGTCCGACCTGTCCGGCCAGGACTTCTGGACGCTGATCCGGGCCGGCTACGCCCCGCTGGGCATGGTCATGGGGTCCTGCGTCTACCACATCGCGCACCAGCGGATCGGCGCCAAGATGGGCAACATCGACCGCAACGTCGAGCTCGAGCAGTTCACCCAGGCCCTGTACGACGCGCGCGAGCTGGCCATGACCCGGATGCAGAAGGAGGCCGAGGACCTGCACGCCGAGGGCATCGTCGGCGTGCAGCTGCGGCAGCACAGCCACACCTGGGGCTCGCACACCACCGAGTTCTTCGCGATCGGGACCGCGGTGCGGCCGCTGCGCGAGGATCACGTCATCGAACGCCCCACGATGGTGCTTAGCCTCGATAGCTAGCCACCCGGCGGTCCGCTGACCGCGTCCAGCAGCCGGGCCAGCCGGCTGCGCAGCCCGGTCCGCCCCGGCGATGGCTCGCCCGCGGCGGCGCTGACCAGGTGCTGAGCCGCGTCAAAGGAAACCGGCGCGAGGCCGGGGGCCACGGCAAGGTACTCGTGCGCCATCTCGTCGAGTTCCGGGTCGCCGGCGTCGAGGGCGAGGATCGTCGCCCCGGTCCGCCGCGCGTCGTGAACCCGCTCCAGCAGCGGCGCGGGCGCGGCCATGCTGGAAACCACGAACAGCGTCTCGCCGCGCCGCGCCGCCTCCAGCCGGGCCAGGCCGACGCTCAGGTGCGCCGGGGCGCCCTGCGGCGGCGACCAGCGCACCAGGGTGGGCGCGAGCCCGGGAATCCCGGCCAGCCGGCTTTCCTGATCGAGGTGCGCGGCCAGGTGCCAGGGCTCCTCGTCCGGCGTCCCGACCAGCAGCAGCTCGCCCGCGGCGCGGGGACGGCGGCCGCGCAGCGCGCGCGCGAACGACCTGGTCTGCTCCAGCCACCCGCTCGGGCCGAGCAGGATGCGCAGCGCGGCCACCTGGTCGGCATCCACCGCTCCATGGTGCACGGTCGGGTGCGGCCCGCGCAGCAGAATCGTGATCAAACGGCTACGCGGCGCTTACATCTCACCGGTCGGGACCTCGCAGCGGGCCGTCTGGCAGGATCGGCACATGCCCAGCACGCAGCTGACCCAGGAGATAGCCGACGAAGCCGCCCGCCTGACGGTGGGGATTCTCGGCGGCACGGG
>DASYXX010000792.1:0-3701 GCA_035934395.1 Streptosporangiaceae bacterium | reverse complement strand
GCCGTGCGCGATCGCGACCCGCGCCTCGGGCACCAGCTCGGCGATCCTGGCGCCGACCTTGCCGATCGAGGCCACCCGGTTGTGCACGAAGAAGACCTGGCCGTCGCGGAGCAGTTCCCGCCGGATCGCCGCGGCGATCTGCTTCTCGTCGTAGGGGCCCACCATGGTCAGCACCGGGTGCCGTTCCTCGGGCGGGGTCAAGATGGTGGACATCTCCCGGATCCCGGCCACGCCTTCGAGCTGGACACGCCGTGACAGCGCGAGCTGGAGGACGCGTTCCCTTACGTGGAGACGCCCGACCAGCTCGCCGCGATCGACGAGGTCAAGCGCGACATGGAGAAGCCGGTCCCGATGGACCGGCTGATCTGCGGCGACGTCGGCTACGGCAAGACCGAGATCGCGGTGCGCGCGGCGTTCAAGGCCGTGCAGGACGGCAAGCAGGTGGCCGTGCTGGTGCCGACCACGCTGCTGGCCCAGCAGCACCTGGCCACGTTCGGCGAGCGCTACGCGCCGTTCCCCGTGGTGATCAGGCCGATGTCGCGGTTCCAGAGCGACGCCGAGGTCGCCGAGACCCTGACCGGCCTCGCCGAGGGCAAGGTCGACGTGGTCATCGGCACGCACCGGCTGCTCTCGGCGGAGGTCAGGTTCCGCCGGCTCGGACTGGTGATCATCGACGAGGAGCAGCGGTTCGGGGTCGAGCACAAGGAGTACTTCAAGCGGCTGCGCACCGAGGTGGACGTGCTCGCGATGTCGGCCACGCCGATCCCGCGCACGCTGGAGATGGGCGTGGCGGGGATCAGGGAGATGTCCACGATCCAGACCCCGCCGGAGGAACGGCATCCGGTGCTGACGTTCGTGGGCCCCTACGACGAGAAGCAGATCGCCGCGGCGATCCGGCGCGAGCTGCTCCGGGACGGCCAGGTGTTCTTCGTCCACAACCGGGTCTCCTCGATCAGCCGCGTGGCCGCCCGGATCGCCGAGCTGGTACCCGAGGCCAGGGTCGCGGTCGCGCACGGGCAGATGAATGAGCACCTGCTCGAGAACGTGATGACCGAGTTCCTGGCCCGCAGCCACGACGTGCTGGTGTCGACCACGATCGTCGAGTCAGGGCTCGACATCCCGAACGCCAACACGCTGATCGTGGACCGCGCCGACGCCTACGGGCTGCCGCAGCTGCACCAGCTCCGCGGCCGGGTGGGCCGGGGGCGGGAGCGCGGCTACTGCTATTTCCTGTTCCCGCCCGAGAAGCCGCTCACCGAGACCGCGCACGAGCGGCTGGCCACGATCCAGCAGCACTCGGGCACGGGCGCGGGCATGTACGTCGCGCTCAAGGACCTGGAGATCCGCGGCGCGGGAAACCTCCTCGGCGGCGAGCAGTCCGGGCACGTCGCTGGCGTCGGGTTCGACCTGTACGTGCGGATGATCGGCGAGGCGGTCAGCGAGCTGCGCGGCGCCGGGCCCGCCGAGCGGCCGGAGGTCAGGGTCGAGCTGCCGGTCAACGCGCACATCCCGCACGACTACGTGCCCGGCGAGCGGCTGCGCCTGGAGGCCTACACGCGGATCGCCGCGATCGACTCCGCCGACGACATCGCGGCCGTTCGCGACGAGCTGGCTGACCGGTACGGCCAGCCCCCGCAGCCGGTGCTCAACCTGCTCGCGGTGGCGCGGCTACGGGCCAGGGCCCGGCGGGCCGGGCTCACCGACATCACCCAGCAGGGCAACCACATCCGGTTCTCACCGGTGGAACTGCCCGAGTCCCGCGAGGTGCGAGTGCAGCGGCTGTACCCCAGGACGCTGCTCAAGCCGGCAGTGCGTACGATGCTCGTACCGGTGCCGAAGGCGGACGGCGCACAGCCAGGCTCCGGCCGGTCTGTGGTGTCGCTGGGCGCCCCGCCGCTGCGCGATCAGGAGCTGCTCGCCTGGTGCGAGGAGCTGATCGAGGCGGCGCTCGGCGGCATCCCCCCCGTTGGACAGGAAGCGTAGAAGGAGCGTCGACGTGCCCCGCATACCGATCAAGCTGGCCGCAGCCGGGCTCGTCGCCGGTGTCGCGGTGGCCGCCTGCGGGCCGGTCAAGATGGGTGCCGCCGCGATCGTCGGCAACCAGCGGATCACTACGACCAGCCTGGCCCAGGAGGTCTCCGACCTCAGCAACGGATACCAGGCCTACAAGAGCCAGGTCCAGCTGCAGTACCCGGTGTCCGAGATGCCGCAGCAGGCGCTGGCCTGGCTGGTCCGGTTCCAGGTCCGCGACCGGCTGGCGCAGCGCGAGGGGATCACGGTGACGCCGGCCCAGGCGCAGCAGGCCCTCGCCGCCATCACCGCCCAGATCAGGTCGAGCGGGAGCAGTGCCACCCTGCCTCAGGTCGCCGTGGCCAACGGCCTGCCGCCGGACTTGCTCCCCGAGCTGGGCCGTTACCAGGCCATCCAGACCACGCTGCTGAACCGCCTCGACGGGGGGAAGCTGCCGACCGCGACCGCGGCGCAGCAGGCCCTGGAGGCACAGTTCAACGGGTCGCAGTGCCGGGCCGCCAAGAGCCTGGACATCCAGATCAACCCGCAATTCGGCGTGCTCGACTACGGTACCTTCGCGATCGTCCCGGCCCAGACCACTCTGTCCCGTGGGCAGGGATCATTCCCCGCCCCGTCGCCCTCCGCGTCCGCGCCGCAGTTGACCCCGCCCTGCTGACGGGGTGACGCCATGACCACGCCGGGCGGCCCCGAGGACCGGCTGCGGGAGCTTGCCGCGGTCATGAGCCGGCTGCGCAGGGAGTGCCCGTGGGACGCGAAGCAGACCCACGAGTCGCTCGCGCCGCACCTGCTCGAGGAGAGCTACGAGGCGCTGGAGGCCCTGGAGAGCGGCGATCCCGACGCCCTGCGCGAGGAACTGGGCGACGTGCTGCTGCAGGTGATGTTCCACGCCGAGATCGCATCCGAGCGGACCGACGGCACCGGCTACACGATCGACGATGTGGCCGGCGGGATCGCGGACAAGCTGACCCGCAGGCACCCGCACGTGTTCGGCGACGTGAGCGTCTCCGGTGCGGACGAGGTCAAGCAGAACTGGGACGCGATCAAGGCCGCGGAGCGCGCGGCCAAGGGACGCGGGCCCGGCTCCGTGCTCGACGGCGTGCCGTTCGGCCAGCCGGCGCTCGCGCTGGCCGCACAGCTGCAGCGGCGCGCGGAGCGGGCGGGAGTTCCGGCCGAGCTGGGCGACCTGCCCGGCGCGGACGGGGACGCCCCGGTGAGCGAGATCGGGGTCCAGCTGTTCGCTCTCGTCGCGCGCGCCCGCGCGGCGGGCCGTGACCCGGAGCTTGAGCTGCGGGCCGCCGCCCGCGCCTACCGCGACCGGGTCCGGGCCTGGGAGCAGGATCACGAGGCCTGACAGCCGCCTGCGAGCAGCGCACAGCGCGCCCTCGGTGGCGTAGCTAAGGGGGCTGCCGTGCAGGCGTATCCCGCGTTCGCGGCAGTTCCGCAGGATCACCGCTCTACGTTCGCGCTCCGAGGGAGGCGGCGACCGCGGCCGGGTCCGTCGCAGCGCACGTTAACGCAGTCACGACACGGGGAACACGCACTCCCTGCCAGGGCTGGCCAGCTCCCGCCCGACGTGCGGCGTGGCCTGTGCGTTTGGTCGTCTGGCTCTACTAGGCTCCAATGCGGACATGTCGTCGCAGCACCGCCGGGAGTCTTCTTGTCCTCCATCG
>DASYXX010000781.1:0-2432 GCA_035934395.1 Streptosporangiaceae bacterium | reverse complement strand
TATCGAGGCCTGCCCAAAACCCGTCTCGACCACGCATATATGGCCTGCGCGCTCAACCTCCTCCGCCTGCAGGCATTCTGGGCCGGCACGCCACTGGACCGGCGGCGAACCAGCCACCTGGCACGCCTCGAACTGGGCCTCGCGGCATGATCGACAATTAGCCACCAGGATCAAGATCATGGGACGGTGTGCGGCGATCAAACGTTGAAGCCGAGCGCACGCAGCTGCTCGCGGCCATCCTCGGTGATCTTGTCGGGTCCCCACGGCGGCAGCCACACCCAGTTGATGCGGAAGTCGGCGACCAGCCCGTCAAGCGCCGAGCGCGCCTGGTCCTCGATCACGTCGGTGAGGGGGCATGCGGCGCTGGTGAGCGTCATGTCGATGGTGGCCACCCGGTCCTCGGCAACCGTCACGCCATAAACCAGGCCGAGGTCGACGACGTTCACGCCGAGCTCGGGATCAACGACATCCCTGAGCGCCTCCAGGACGTCCTCCGTGTCGGGGCTTACCTGGGTGGCCAGCCCGGCATCGGCGTCGGGGGTGAGCTGGCTGGCCAGCTCGGCCGCGTTGTCGGTCGTCATGTCTGCTCCCAGCCTGCTTGCATAATGCCTGCTTCCATACTGGCCTAGTCCGCGATGATGTCGCCGTCGTGCGCCTGCCCGGTCCCGTCTAGCGCCCGGGCGGTCGCGTCCTTCCAGGCCATCCAGCCGAGCAGGGCGCACTTGATCCGCGCAGGGTACTTGGATACGCCCTCGAACGCGACCGCGTCGCCCAGCAGGTCCTCGTCGGGCTCGGCCTCGCCGCGGGACTGCATCAGCTCGAGGAACGCCCTGCTGATGTCCATGGCCTCGCGCACGGTCTTGCCGATGAGCGCCTCGGTCATCACCGACGCGCTCGCCTGGCTGATCGAGCAGCCCAGCGCGTCGTAGGAGACGTCGGCGACGGCGGGCTCGCCGCCCGCGTCCTTCAGCGCGACCCGCAGCGTGACCTCGTCCCCGCACAGCGGGTTCACGTGCTGTACCTGGGCGTCGTAGGGTGCCCGCAGCCCCTTGTTGTGCGGGTGGCGGTAGTGGTCCAGGATGATTTCCCGGTACATGGACTCGACTTCCATAACGCCGCCTCCATCACACGGGCGCGAAGAATCGCTGCGTCTGGCGCACGCCGTCGGCGAGCGCGTCGACCTCGTCGTGCGTGTTGTACACGTAGAACGTCGCCCGGGTGCTCGCCTGCACGCCGAGCGCGCGGTGCAGCGGCCAGGCGCAGTGGTGGTCGGCCCGCGCCGCGATGCCCAGCTCGTCGAGCAGCTGCCCGACATCGTGCGGGTGCACGCCGTCCACCGTGAACGACACGGCGCCGCCGCGGTCGTCGGTGGTCAGCGGGCCGAGGATGCGAACCCCCGGGATCTGGCCGAGCGCGTCGAGCGCATGCGCCGTCAGCGCCTCCTCGTGCGCGGCCACGTTCGGCATGCCGAGCGCGTCGAGGTAGTCACACGCCGCGGCCAGGCCCGCCGCCTGCGCGGCGGCGGGCACCCCGGCCTCGAACCGCTGCGGCGGCAGCAGGAACGTCGAGCCCTCCATCCGGACCACCTCGATCATCGACCCGCCGGTGATGAACGGCGGCATGGCCTCGAGCAGCTCGCGCCGGCCCCAGAGCACGCCGATGCCGGACGGCCCCAGCATCTTGTGCGCGGAGAACGCGAGGAAGTCGGGGCCGAGCGCGGCCACGTCGACCGGCCGGTGCGGCACCGACTGAGCGCCGTCGGCCACCACGACCGCCCCGTACGCGTGCGCCAGGGCGGCGATCTGGCCGACCGGCGGTACCGTGCCGGTGACGTTCGACTGGTGCGTGATCGCCACGATCTTGGTGCGGTCGCCGATCAGCTCGTCGGCGTGGCTCAGGTCCAGCCGGCCGTCCGGCGTGACGCCGAACCAGCGCAGCGTGGCGCCGGTGCGCTGGCAGAGCTGCTGCCAGGGCACCAGGTTGGCGTGGTGCTCCATCTCGGTGACGAGGACCTCGTCCCCGGGGCCGACGCGGAACCGCTCCGCCTCCGGCCCCGATGTGGCCGCGTTGCTGAACGAGTACGCGTCCAGGTTCTGCGCCTCGGTCGCGCTCTTGGTGAACACGATCTCGCCCGCGTCGGCGCCGATGAACGCCGCGACCCGGGCCCGGGCCGCCTCGTAGACGTCGGTGGCCTCCTCGCCGAGCAGGTGCGCCCCGCGATGCGCGGCCGAGTTGTGGATCGTGTAGAAGTCGCGCTCCGCGTCGAGGACCGAGCGGGGCTTGTGCGAGGTGGCGCCGGAGTCCAGGTAGACCAGCGGCCGGCCGCCCCGCACCGCCCGGCCCAGGATCGGGAAGTCGGCGCGGATCTCGGCCACGTCGAACGCGTGGCCCGTGGCTGTCGTCATGCTGTTTCCCCCGCTCATGCTGGTGCA
>DASYXX010000730.1:0-2827 GCA_035934395.1 Streptosporangiaceae bacterium | reverse complement strand
AGCTGGTAGAGCGCCGCGCCCATGTGCGCGTCGGTGACCCGCAGCGGCGCGCCGGGGTGATCGCCGTCGCCGTTGACCGCCGGCTCCGCCTCGGCCGCGAACAGCGCGGCCCGCCGCAGCAGTTCCTTCAGGAAGGACGCGGTCACGCCGTCCGTGCGCGTGATCACCGCCTCGAGGTCGGAGAGCTCGAGCACCAGGCTGCCCTGGTACAGCGCGATCAGCTTGCGGCGGGCGTCCGCGTCGGGCAGCGGCAGCTCGGCGGCGTGATCGATGCGGCCGGGCCGGGCCGCCAGCGCGGTCTCGAGCAGCTCGGGGCGGTTCGTGGTCAGCAGGAACGTCACGTTCGCGTCCTCGCCGAGCCCGTCCATCTCGTTCAGGAGCTGGAACAGCAGCGGGTGCTGACCGTTCCGGTGGCCCCGTTCCTCCGCGATCAGGTCGACGTCCTCGATCACCACGACCGAGGGCTGCAGCAGCCGCGCGACCGAGCACGCCTCGGCGATCCAGCGCAGCGCGTGGCCGGAGATGACCACGACCGTCACTCCCGGCAGCTGGCCGAGCAGGTACCGGATCGTGTGAGTCTTGCCGGTTCCCGGGGAGCCGTGCAGCAGCACGCCGCGCTTCAGATGCTGCCCGCTGGCGAGCAGCCGTTCGGCGTGCCTGGCGATGCCGAGCACCTGGCGTTCGATGGCGTCGAGCAGGGCGGGCGGCAGGATGAGCTCGCTGCGGTCCAGCCGGGGGCGGTCCAGGAAGTGCAGCAGCGCGCCGCGGTCGCGGCCGAAGACCTCGCCGGCGAACGTGATCACGTGCCCGCGGAACACGTTGTGCTTGACGGACAGCCGCCATATGTCGTCGAGCACCTGCTGCGCCTCCGCCTGGTCCGAGGCGGCGACATCCAGGCTGACGCCATCGGACGGTGCCCGCTCGTCGGGGCCGCGCAGCAGCAGCGCGATCGGCCCGCTCGCGTCGTCGACCAGGTAGAGGCCGCACTGGACACAGGCCCGGGTCTCGCCCGCCGGCCCGGCCGACACCGCGGTCGTGGCCACGCTGCCCAGGCTGAGCCGCTCGGCGTAACGCCCCGGCTGCAGCAGATCCGCCAGGCCGAAGTCCATGTGCCGGAACCCGGTGACGCCCGCCAGCCGGTGAGCGCGGCCCCCGGCGGCGAGCCAGGCGTCGAGGCCTGCCTGCACGTTCAGGTGGTCGTAGCCCTGCCAGGACCCGCTGACCACGGGACGGCTCGCCGCATCCTGGCCGAGGTGGTCGCGGAGCACCCGCTGCACCGGCCCGTCCTCGGACCGGGCCACCAGCACCGCCTGGCGCACCAGGCGCCTGGCCATGCGGGTGATGTCGGCGAGTTCCGGCCGGTCGTCATGCCCCCATAGGTCGGCGTGCTCGGCCACGGCGCCCCTCCGCATCCGCACTCACGCCCGGGAACAACGACCCCAGGTCAACCGACATCGTAGCGGCCTGGGTGGCCCGGCGGCTGTTGATATCAAGACCCAGTGATTACAGCCTTGACTTATATAAGTAGAAACTGTAACTCTGATCACGTGCACGCCTTCGACGTCCTCGGTGACCCGGTCCGGCGCCGGATCCTGGAACTGCTCGCCGACGGGGAGCAGTCCTCGGGGGCCATCTGCGCGGTGATCGGTGAGGAATTCGGGATCACCCAGCCTGCGGTGTCCATGCACCTGCGCGTGCTGCGGGAGAGCGGGTTCGCCACCGTCCGTGCCGCGGGCTCCCGGCGGCTTTACGCCGTGGACGGGGCGCCCCTCCGGGAGGTCGACCTGTGGCTCGAGCGGTTCCGCCGGTTCTGGGATCAGCGGCCCGACGCCCTGGGCACCGAGCTCGCGCGAGGCCGCCGCCGTCCGCCACGCAGCTACCTGCCAGGGAGGAAAACATTATCGATATCGTGACCGGATCTTCGCGGAGCGGGGAACCGCTGTTCCTCGCGCGGGCCGCCGACCCCGTTTGAAAGACTGGGCTGCGGGCTGCCCGCAGCGCGCCCGCCCATCCCTGGAGGTTTCATGCTGCCCTGGTCCGCTGAGCTGGCCGGCCAGCTCGAAGAGCACGTGATCACCAGCGAGCTGCTGCGGGGCAACCCGCTCGGCGACCCGCACGAGCGGCCATTGTGGGTGTACCTGCCGCCCGGGTACGACGACGACCCCGACCGGCGCTATCCCGCCGTCTACGTGATCCAGGGCTACACCGGCCACCTGGCCATGTGGCGGAACCGCGCTCCGTACCGGCAGCCGTTCACCGAGACGGCCGACGCGGTGTTCGCGCGCGGCGAGGCGCCGCCCGCGCTGGTCGTCTACGTGGACGCGTGGACGGCGTACGGAGGCAGTCAGTTCGTGGACTCGCCCGGCACCGGCCGTTACCACTCTTATCTGTGCGACGAGATCGTGCCGTGGGTGGACGGGCGGTACCGGACGCTCTCGGAGGCCGCGCACCGGGCGATCATGGGCAAGTCCAGCGGGGGGTTCGGCGCGATGATCACCCCCATGCTGCGGCCTGACCTGTTCGGGGCGCTCGCCACGCACGCCGGCGACGCTCTCTACGAGATGAGCTATCTCCCCGAGTTCGCCCAGGCGGCGCGGCTGCTGCGCGACTACGACGGCGATATCTTGCGGTGGTGGGAGGACTTCCGGTCCCGGGTCTCCTTTACCAAGGAGGCCGATCATGCCCTGCTCGTGCTGCTGGGCGTCGCCGCCTGCTTCTCCGCGCACGAGGACGGGACCGTGGACCTGCCGTTCCACCCGAAGACCGGGGTGCTGCGCCCGGAGGTGTGGGAACGGTGGCTGGACTGGGACCCGGTCCGGATGGTGCC
>DASYXX010000683.1:0-7852 GCA_035934395.1 Streptosporangiaceae bacterium | reverse complement strand
TGACCGTCATCGACCTGGCGCGCTGGACTACGGCTCAGGGAGGCTATCGCTATGCCTTCCCAGGTCCAGCCCGTGACCGGGCCGCGGCTACTGCGGAGTGAGCTGCTTGGCCATGCCGGAGTCGTACTTCTGCGTCTCGGACATGACCTCCTCCACGCTCTGGCTCAGCGCGTTCATGGAGTCCACGATCTTGCCGCGGTGGTAGCTCCAGTTGCCGGCGAAGTCGTCCATGGCCCCGGCGACGTCGCCGGACCCGTAGGCGCCGGTGTAGCCGTGCTCCTGCGTCTGGATGCTCTGGAACTGGTTCACCAGGTCCTTCAGCGTTTTGTCGACCTGCTGGAGCAAGGAGTAGTCCACCACGAAATCTGCCATGATCCGCAGTCTCCTCTGTGGGCGGCTGTGGGCGGCCAGGATCGGCTCCCGCTCTGGATCGCCGCTGCCTCGGCCCGGGACGGGTCATCTCCGGCCAGGAACGGCCGAACATAGACATCCTGCCCTCGGCGCCGCCGGGCGGCAAGCCGATCAGCTTAATCGGCGTGTGCCGTTTGCCAGATATGCCAGATCGGTTGCGGGACACCCCGGTTGATGCCATTCTTCGTTGCGATATCACGCCGGCCACGAGGCGCCACCGCGGGGGGCCACGGCTGGTGGAGACGGGACCACGGGATCAGGCTCGATACCGAAAGGAACCAGCAGTGGCAGACGTCCAGTTGAGCTATGCCGAGATGCAGCAGGTCAAGGCCGTCTTCGAGAAGGACGCCCAGCAGATGGAAGCCGCGCTGAGCAACCTGCTGAAGCTGGTGAACCAGCTCACCAGCGGGGCGTTCAAGACCGACAAGGCCAGCCCGGCGTTCGTCACGGCCTACACGAACATCGACAAGGGCGGCAGGCAGGTCATGCAGGGCATCGAGGGGCTGGGCAAGTTCCTCGGCGCCGCGGTCGAGGGCGCCACCCAGCTCGACGACCAGCTCGCGAAGGCGCTCGGCAAGGGCTGAGCGCGCCCCGCTGGCGACGACGGAGAGGGGTGCCACCGCCCGGAGGGGCCCCCTTCTCCGTCTTGCGTTGTATCCGGAACGAATGACCGCCGGAGGGTGAGATGCGGCTGGCGCTTACGGTGGTGTCGCCGACGTCGCGGACCAGCGCGAACCTCCTCCTGGAGGCGGACGCGGAGACCGAGGTCGGGATCGTCGCCGATGAGCTGGCCAGGTTCGCTGATGCGGCGGTTGCCCCCGTGCTCGCGGCGGGCGGGACCGGCGGGGGAGCGCGGGTGCTGCAGTTCCCCAGCTCGCGGGCGCCGGCGGCCGCGGGCGACCGGGCGGCGACGCTCGGCGGTCACGCTGCGGTGTTCGTGGACGGCCGGCCGGTCAATCCGCGGCTGACCCTCGCCGAGTCGCCGCTGCGTGAGGGCTGCGTGGTCAGCCTCGGCGACCCGGCGGGCTGCGTGCCACCGGAGCCCACGGGGATCGTGGAGATACGGGCCGCGGGCGGCCCGGCGGCGGGATCCGTGCACCGGCTGAACGTCGGGCAGGTCGAGATCGGCAGGAGCCCGCTCGCGCACATCCGGCTCAATGACCCGGAGCTGCCGGACCACGCGGCGCGGGTAACCGTGGACAGCCGCGGGTCGGTGCACGTGACCCCGTTCGACGGGGTGCCGGCGACGCTCGACCGGGCCCCGCTCACCGGGCCCGCGGCCTGGCAGCCGGGCATGCAGCTGGCCGCCGGGGGCAGCCTGCTCGACCTCGGGCCTTACGAGCCGCCCGACGCCGCGCTCGAGCCCTCCGAGGACGGCGCGGGCTTCGACTTCAACCGGCCGCCGCGGCTGCTGCCGCCCCGGCGAGAGACTCATTTCCGGCTTCCGGCGCCGCCCGGCAAGCAGGACCGCCGCCCTCTGCCCCTCCTCATGTCGCTCATGCCACTGGCCATGGGCCTCGCCGGGTACTTCATGTTCAAGTCCCCGTACATGCTGCTCCTCATGGGGATGAGCCCGGTGATGATGGTCGGGCAGCACTTCTCCGACCGCAAGCAGGGCCGCAAATCCCACGCGCAGCAGCAGGCCAACTACCGCGACCACAAGGCGCGCATCGAGCGCGACGCCCAGGCGGCGCTCGATGCCGAGCGGGTGGAGCGGCGCCGGGACTGTCCCGACCCCGCGACCGTGCTGACCATCGCCTCCGGGCCGCGCCGCAGGCTCTGGGAGCGCCGCCGCAGCGACCCCGACTACCTGCTGCTCAGGGTCGGGACCGCGGACCTGCCGTCCGCTGTAGTGCTCGAGGACCCGACCCAGGACGAGCACCGGCGCAGCGTGACCTGGGACATCCCCGACGCGCCGGTCACCGTGCCGCTCGTCCAGCGCGGCGTGCTCGGCGTGGCGGGACCCGAGGACGTGCCGCGGTCGATCGGCCGGTGGCTGGTCACCCAGGCCGCGACCCTGCACAGCCCCAACGACCTGCAGCTCTGCGTGCTCACCGACTCGGCGGGCGGGGCCAGCTGGGACTGGGTGCGCTGGCTGCCGCACCTGCGGCCGGCCGAGGGGCAGAACACGAACGTCCTGGTCGGCAACGACGCGGAGACCGTGGCGGCGCGGATCGGGGAGCTGCTGGCCGCGGTGGCGGCCAGGCAGAAGGCCCGGCGTGAGGCCGCGGGCCCGGTCGAGTTCAAGCAGGGCGAGACGATCATCATCCTGGACGGCTCGCGGCGGCTGCGTTCGATGCCGGGGATCATCCAGCTGCTGCGCGAGGGGCCGGCCGTCGGGATCTACGCGATCTGCCTGGACGCCGACGAGCGGCTGCTCCCGGCGGAGTGCCAGGCCGTGGCCGTCGTGGACCCGGACGGGCTGCGCGTCCAGCAGACCGGCGAGCCAACCATCCGCAGGGTGCGGCCCGACCACGTCACCGTGTCCTGGTGCGCGCGGCTCGCCCGCGGCCTCGCGCCGGTCAGGGACGTGAGCGACGACGAGGAGGCCGCCGGCCTCCCGGAGTCCAGCCGCCTGCTCGACGTGCTCCGGCTGGAGCCGCCCACGCCCGACGCGGTGGGCCGGCTCTGGCGTTCGGGCGGCCGCAGCACGCTCGCGGTCGTGGGCGAGTCCTTCGACGGCCCGTTCGGGATCGACATGCGCCGGGACGGCCCGCACGGGCTGATCGCGGGGACCACCGGGTCCGGCAAGTCGGAGCTGCTGCAGACGATCGTCGCGTCGCTCGCCGCGGTCAACCGCCCGGACGCGATGACGTTCGTGCTCGTGGACTACAAGGGCGGCAGCGCGTTCAAGGACTGCGTGAACCTGCCGCATACGGTCGGCATGGTGACCGACCTGGACACGCACCTGGTCGAGCGGGCGCTCGAGTCGCTGTCGGCCGAGCTGACCCGGCGCGAGCACATGCTGGCCGGGATCGGCGCCAAGGACATCGAGGACTACACCGAGGCGGTAGACCGGGGGGCCGGCGTGCCGCCGCTGCCACGGCTTCTGCTGGTCATCGACGAGTTCGCCTCCATGGCCCGCGACCTGCCGGACTTCATCACCGGCCTGGTGAACATCGCCCAGCGCGGTCGCTCGCTGGGCATCCACCTGATCCTCGCCACCCAGCGGCCGTCCGGCGTGGTCTCCGCGGACATCCGGGCCAACACGAACCTGCGGATCGCGCTGCGGGTCACCGACCCGACCGAGAGCACCGACGTGATCGACGCGCCGGACGCGGCGCGGATCTCCAAGTCCACGCCGGGGCGGGCCTACGTCCGGCTCGGTCACTCCTCCCTGGTCCCGTTCCAGGCCGGGCGGGTCGGCGGGCGCCGGCCCGGGGCCGTCGGCCAGGTCACCAGGGCCCCGTGGGTCGCCAGGCTGGACTGGAACACGCTCGGCCAGCGCGCGCTGACGCGCCCGGAGGGGCCCGCAGTCAAGGAGGAGGACATCACCGACCTGAAGGTCCTCGTCGACGCGATCAGGGGGGCCAACCAGGCGCTGCGGCTGCCCGCGCAGCACAGCCCGTGGCTGCCGGCCCTGCCGGAGTCGCTGCTGCTGGCCGACCTGACCCCCGTGGTTGGCGGCGCGGCGCCCGCGGCTGGCCAGCCCGCGGCCGGTGACGATCTGCCGCCGGTCCCGTACGCGGTCGACGACCTCCCGTCGCTGCAGGAGCAGCGGGTGGCGGTGATCGAGCTGTCCTCGTTCGGGCACATGCTGGCCGCCGGGGCGCCGCGCACCGGGCGCTCCCAGCTGCTGCGCACGATCGCGGGCTCGATCGCCGGCCGGGTCAGCTGCGCTGACGTGCACATCTACGGCATCGACTGCGGCAACGGCGCGCTGCTCGCCCTGGGCCGCCTGCCGCATTCCGGCGCGATCGTCAGCCGCACCGAGACCGAGCGGGCCATCCGGCTGCTCGGCCGTCTTGCCCAGGAGGTCGCGCGACGCCAGGAGATGCTCGCGGCCGATGGCTTCGCCAGCTGCACCGAGCCGCGCGCGGGGGTCGAGCCGGACCAGCGGCTGCCGCACCTCGTGGTGCTGATCGACCGCTGGGAGGGGTTCCTGACCTCGCTGGGCGAGATCGGCAGCGGCGACCTCACCGACCTGATCTACAAGCTGCTCAGCGAGGGCGCGAGCGTCGGCGTCCACCTCATCATCACCGGCGACCAGAAGGTCATCGGCGGCAAGATCGGCTCGATGACCGAGAACAAGATCGGTTTCAGGCTCGCCGACAAGACCGACTTCTCGCTGATCGGCGTGCAGGCGCGCAAGGTACCCGGGGAGATGCCGCCGGGCCGCGCGCTGCGGAACGAAACGGCGGTCGAGTCGCAGGTCGCGCTGCTGGCCCCGGACCCGTCCGGCCAGGGACAGGCGGCGGCGCTCGGGGCGATCGCGCGCGAGGCCTCGGAGCGTGACGCAGGGGTGCCCAGGGCGCGGCGGCCGTTCCGGGTCGACATGCTGCCTGCGCGGATCACCTTCGAGCAGGCCTGGCCGCTTCGCGATCCTGCCCACGCCGGCTCGCCGCTGTTCGGCCTGGTCGGGGTCGGCGGCGACGAGCTGACCGGCCTGGGCCCCGACATGGGGCAGGGCCTGGCCGCGTTCGTGATCGCCGGGCCCATGCGGTCGGGACGCAGCAGCGTCCTGGTGTCGATGGCGCGCTCGTTCCTGGCCTGCGGCGCGCAGCTGGTGCTCATCGCCCCGCGCCCGTCGCCGTTGCGGGCGCTGGCCGCCGAGCCCGGCGTGGTCGCCGGCTTCGAGACCGCCGACCTGTCCTCGACAGACTTCACCGCGGCCGTGGACCGGTTCACCGGCCCTGGCGTGGTGCTGATGGACGACGCCGAGATGCTGAAGGACTGCCAGTGCGGGGACGAGCTGACCGAGCTGATGACGTTCGGCGCCGACCGCCGGCGGGCGCTGGTGCTGGCCGGAAACTCCAGCGACGTCTGCAGCGGGTTCGGCACCTGGCAGACCGACGCGAAGAAGGCCAGGCGGGGCTGCCTGCTGTCGCCGCAGGAGTTCACCGACGGCGACCTCATCGGCACGCGGGTACCGCGCGACCTGCTGGGCAAGCCCATCCAGCCGGGCCGCGGCCTGCTGCACCTGGGCGACGGCCAGCTGATCACCGTCCAGGTGCCGCTGGATTGAGCCCCGCCGTGACCGGGTCGCTGATAGCGGCTGGCGGCCGAGCAGGCTATGGCATGCAGGAGTGAATTTGAGAGCGCCCCGGCTGAGCGTTGCTGCCAGGCTTGTCGGCGGCTGGCAGTATGTTCCCGTTCGTGAGGAAGTACGCGACTGCACCCGGGATGGTGGTCAGGGGCTGGACGGTGCGGCTGGAGCCGGACCCGGCACAGGCAGCCCGGTTCCAGCGTGACTGTGGCGCCCGTCGATTCGCGTATAACTGGGCGGTGACTCAGATGGGCGAAGCGTTCGATCACGGCAACGCGACCGGGAAGTGGGATGGCGCGGTCTGGTCGGCGTACTCGCTGCGCAAACGGTGGAACCAGGTCAAGGTCGATGTGGCGCCGTGGTGGGCGGAGAACTCCAAGGAGGCCTACGCCACCGGGATCACCGACGCGGTCACGGCGCTGAGGAATTGGCACGCGTCAAAGACAGGTAAACGCGTCGGGCCACCGATGCAGTTCCCGCGGAGGAAGAAGAAGAGCAGGGACCGGCTGCGGTGTACCTACACCACTGGCGCACTGCGGGTCGAGGGCCCACGCATCGTTGTGCTGCCCCGGGTGGGCCAGGTGCGGACCTCGGAGAATCTCCGCTCGCTGTGGCGGCATGTCCGCAGGGGATCGGGACGGCTGCTGGCGGCAACGGTCGCCGAGCGCGCCGGGCACTGGTTCGTCTCACTACGGCTAGAGATCGCTGCACCGTGGCAGCCGCCGCCGCGAGTGAGCACGGTCGGCGTCGATGTCGGGATCGGCAACCACCTGCTGGTCGTGATGCGTCCAGACGGCAGTGTCGAGGGGAAGGTGCGCAATCCGCGGCCGCTGCGTGGCAGTCTCGCCGAGCTGCGGAAGGCGACCCGCTCGCTATCCCGCAAGAGCGAGGGGTCTCGGCGGTGGCGTCAGGCCCGACGGCGTCTCGGCCGGGCCCATGCCCGGGTCGAGAACATACGAAATAACGCACTGCACCAGGCCACGACGCGGCTGGCCAAGACCCACGGCCAGATCGTGATCGAGGACCTCGGCGTCCGGCAGCTAGCCCGCGGACTGCGCTCGCACCGCAAAGGCTGGGCCGACGCCGCCGCAGGCAAAATGCGCCGCCAGCTGACCTATAAAGCCGACTGGTACGGGTGTGAGCTGTGGATCGCGGACCGCTACTATCCATCGTCAAAGACCTGCTCGGCATGCGGGCTAGTCAACGCTACCCTGACCCTTTCAGAGCGCAGCTGGACCTGCCAGGGCTGCGGTGTCAGTCATGATCGGGACGAGAACGCCGGGGTGAACCTGGCGTGCTTGCCGGCCAGTTGGGCCGAGGCGGCGAGCGACGGTAAGACCGCCCCTGTGCGGCGCGTCGCGGTGAACCGCGTGAACCACCCGGGAAGGGTGGCGGCGTGAGCATGCTCACTAGGGCTAACTCACCCGCAACGGGAGAATCGAGCACATCATGGACCCGAACCTCCGCAGCAATCCCCGCGCCGCCGCGGCGGCGAAGCAGATCGAGGCGCGCACCGGCTTCGACGTACTGGACGAGTCCCAGGTCGAGCAAGCGATAGCGCTCTGCGCCACGCGGCGCACCCGGGCGGTCCGGATGGCCGTGCTCTCTGGCGCCCTGGCGGCCGCGATCGTCGTCGCCCTAGTGGTCGCCAGCCTGATCGGCCACGCCGGTACCTTCGCACTCGTCCTCGCCGTGGTGCTGCTCGTGATCAACCTGGTCCGGATGGCGACCGCGATCTGGTCCGCGCGGCGGCTGCGCCGGATCCCGCGGAGCATCGAGTTCATGCGCGCGGAGGTAGCCAGGTCTGGCCAGAACGCGCCCTCGCGCGACCAGGCCCAGTGGAACTGAGGCCGGGGCGGGTCTAAGCACCTGAGGCGCCGTGTAGGTTCTCGGCGGGTATCCAGCGGCAGCACCGGGTCGTACTCAGCCCGCGGCTCGCCCGGCCGAGGCAGCTCGGCGCTGCCGGACCGGTAACCAGTGAGTACCTCCCGGACGTGCCCGGCCCGTTCCAGCACCTGCTCCCGCTGCGCCTGGCTCAGCTGGGACAGCAGCACACCCGCGAACGCGGCGTCATCGGCCGGAGCGGGGCTTGGCTCGTCAGCGATCACCCGGGCGCGCTCGGAAATCAGCAGCTCCCTGAGCCCCAGCCGCATGACCCGGCCCCGGGCGTCAGCGGCGATGATCTGCATTCCCGCTGCCGTCCCGGCGACCTGCACCACCTCAATGATCTCGCCG
>DASYXX010000654.1:0-1749 GCA_035934395.1 Streptosporangiaceae bacterium | reverse complement strand
GCTCTATCCGCTGGTCGCTGTGCTGGAGTCTCCCGGCGCCAGTCATGTGACCGGCGCGCTCTTTGGCCGCCGACGGGGGGCCGTACCGCCATCGGAAAGCGAGCGGCCTTTATCAAAGGGTCACCCCTGTAGGGGACGGCGACTTCGAGCTCATTCCGTATCCCCCGCTGTCCGCCGGGCCGCAGAGGAGCGGCGTATCGGGAGTGGCCGAGCACGATCCCGGCGCCGCGCCCGGGGCTGGCGAACCTGGGCCGGCCCTGGCCCGGGTTAAAGGACCCGTATCAACGGACGGATAAGGCGTCCACAGTCAGGGTCACCTTGCCGAACGGCCGGTCCTCGATCAGGTGGCGCAACGCCTCAGGGGCCTGCTCGAGCGGGAAGGACCGGTCGTGCGCGGGCGCGATCTGGCCGCCGGCGATCAGTGGCAAGACCGCGGTGTACGCCTCTGCCTGCTCGTCGGCTGAGGCGGCGAACAGCGAGAACCCGCTGACGTGGGCCAGCTTCCACACCAGGTCGGTGACGCGCATGGTCGTCTCGGTGCCCGCCGCGTAGCCCAATACCACCACACGGCCGCCGCGTGCCAGGCCGCCCACCGCCTGGCCCGTGAGGGGCCCCCCGAGCGCATCAATGACGATGTCGACGCCGCCAGGAGCGAGCCGGGCAAGCCCGTCGGCGAGGCTCTCGCGCTGGAGGTTGACGATGCCGACCTGGCGCAGTCCGCCGTCGGCACCGGCAGCGGCCTCCTTCGCCGAGCTTCCGGCCGTTGACACCAGCTGTGACGCTCCGAGCGCTCGGGCCACCTTAAGGGTCGCATTCCCGACGCTTCCGCCGGCGCCGGGCGCCAGAACCGATTGCCCTGCGCGAAAGCCCGCCTGGCGAAGCGCCAGGAACGCGCTCAGGTAGGCCACCGGCAGGCCGCCGGCGATCTCATCGGGAATCTCGCCGGGCAACGGCGCGAGGTTCCCGCTCGGGACCGAGGTCATCTCGGCGAAGGTGCCGTCTTCAGCGACGCCACCGGGGCCAGCGAAGAACAGCACCCGCTCGCCGGCGGAGAAGCGCCCGGAAGGATCCTCGATGACGACGCCCGCGCCCTCGTTGCCGGGCACGAGCGGAAGCTTCCTGGCAGACGGGTGCAACCCGGCCAGGACGGTACGGTCCAGCGGAGTCACTCCCGCTGAGGTGACACGCACCAGGGCCTGGCCAGCCCGAGGCTGCGGCCGGGGAATATCGACCAAGCGCAGCGCGTCGTAGCCGCCGCGGTCAGCCGCCTGTATGGCCTTCATCGGTACCTCCGGGTGATAGCCGTGCGCGCCATGGTCAGGCGCGCTCCGCTGGGGTTCTGTCCCGAGGGTCCCCGAGAGGCACGAGAACCACTACGACTTACCAGGTCGCGCTCGGGCAGATCAGGCCGGACGAAGACGCTCCCCTCGACGCACTCGCCGACAAGGGCGGACGGCGGTCAGCGCAGCAGCCGCTGGAACCCCACGCTGCCCAATCCGCATGGACGCCGCCTTGTTGGCGGACAGGCCCACGGCCCGCAGCGTTTGCGAAGAACGCGACAAGAACCGTTCGGGGTGACCTCACTGCCGAGCGAGGCGATCAGGCGCCTATGGATGGCGCGTGCCGCCGCGCCGGCCAGCCGCTGGTACAAGATCGCCCGGACCAGAGCCGTGAAGCGCGTCTTTGTCGGCGGGTTCACCCGGACAGGACCAGCCCGGGCGACGAGCTGGCGCACGACCGGATCACGCT
>DASYXX010000643.1:0-1901 GCA_035934395.1 Streptosporangiaceae bacterium | reverse complement strand
CGGCGTGCTGTCGGCGCCGATCGTGCCGAAGCCCTGGGGCATTCCTGGCTGCATGGCGATCTTGCGGAAGCTGACCGTGCCGAGATCGCTCAGCGCGGCCTTGACCACGTCGTGCTCGCCGCCCATGCTCACCCCGCCGGTCGTGACCAGCAGGTCGGTATAGGGGAGCGCGTCCTCGATCGCGGCCAGGACGGCCTCCTTGCGGTCCGGGACGCTCGGGTTCCGGATGGCCGCGCAGCCGGCCTGCCGCGCGGCCGCGGCCAGCATGAAGCTGTTCGACTCCCAGATCCGGCCCGGCGTGACCGGCTCGCCCGGCTCGGCGAGCTCGTTCCCGGTGGAGATCACCGTGACCCGGGGCCGCGGCCGGGCGGTGACCGCGGGATGACCCGCGGCCGCGAGCAGGCCAAGCTGCACGGGGCCGAGCCGCGTTCCCACGGTCAGCAGGACGTCGCCTGGCGCGGCGTCGCCGCCGGCTCGCCGGACCGCGTTGCCGGGCGCGGCGGCCTGACGGATCGTGACCTGCGCCGTGCCACCGTCGGTCCACTCCACCGGCACGACCGCGTCCGCGCCCGACGGCAGCAGCGCGCCGGTCATGATCCTGATGCAGGTTCCCGGGGCCAGGTCACGGAGGACGGTGTCGCCGGCGGCCACCTCACCGCGGACCGGCAGCGTTACCGGGCGCTCCGGTGCCGCCGCGGCGACGTCGGCGGCCAGGACCGCGTACCCGTCCATGGCGGAGTTGTCGAACGGCGGCAGCGGCCAGGCCGCGGTGACGTCCTGCGCCAGCACCGCGCCGTCCGCGTCTGGGAGGGCGAGCTCGCCCGGGGCCAGCGGGCGGATGGCCGCGAGCACCTCGGCCAGATAGCTGTCCACGGACTGCAGGGCCGTCTCGCCGCCGGGGCGAGACTCCCCGGAGGGCCGGCCCCCGGGCGCCCCCCGTGCCGCCACGGTCACGGCAGGTGGTCCAGGTAGTTGCGGAGCCATGGCACGAACTCGGGAGCGATGTCCTCCCGCTCGCAGGCGAACTGGATCTGGGTGCGCAGGTAGTCGAGCTTGTTGCCGGTGTCGTAACGGCGGCCGCGGAACAGAACGCCGTGGACGCCGCCCCCGGCGCTGCGGTCGGTGATGGCCAGCGTGCGCAGCGCGTCGGTGAGCTGGATCTCGCCGCCGCGGCCGGGCTGGGTCTCCCGCAAGACGGCGAATACCGCCGGATCACAGATATAGCGTCCGATCACGATCCAGTTGGACGGCGCCTCGCTGGGATCCGGCTTCTCGACCAGGTCCGTAACGGTGACCACGTCGTCCTCGTCGGCGGGCTTGATCGCCGCGGACCCGTACTGCGAGATCTGGCTGGGCTCGACTTCCATCAGCGCGACGACGCTACCGCCGACGCGCTTCCGGACGTCGATCATGCGCCGCAGCAGCGCGTCGCGGCGGTCGATCATGTCGTCGCCAAGCAGGACGGCGAACGGGGCGTTGCCGACGTGCTCGGCGGCGCACAGCACGGCGTGGCCGAGGCCCCGCGGGGAACCCTGCCGCACGTAGTACATGTCCGCGAGCTCGCTCGAGGCGCGGATCAGGGCCAGCCCTTGCTCGTCGCCCTTGGCCTCGAGCGCCTCCTCGAGTTCCTGGTTGCGGTCGAAATAGTCTTCGATCGAGCGCTTGCCGCGGCCGGTGATCATCAGCACGTCGCGCAGGCCGGCGGACACCGCCTCCTCGACGATGTACTGGATCGTGGGCGTGTCGATGACGGGCAGGATCTCCTTGGGCGTCGCCTTCGTCGCGGGCAGGAACCGGGTGCCCAGCCCCGCGGCTGGGATGACCGCCTTGGTGACGGCATCCTGGGTGGCGGCACCGGAGTTGACGGCGCCCCTCGCGTCGGCTGCAGTATCGGCCATGTG
>DASYXX010000641.1:0-7616 GCA_035934395.1 Streptosporangiaceae bacterium | reverse complement strand
GATGAGGATCGGCGAGCGGGGTCTCGCGATGGCCGTCGTGGTCCAGCGCATGGTCGAGCCGCGCTGCGCCGGGGTCATGTTCACCTGCAGCCCCACGACCGGCGACCGCTCGGTGGTCAGCGTGGAGGCCTGCTGGGGCCTGGGCTCCGCCCTGGTCAGCGGCGACGTCACCCCCGACCGCTTCGTGGTCAGCAAGGTGACGGGCGAGATCGTCAGCCGCATGGTCGTGCCCAAGCTCCGGCTGCACCGGCGGGACCCGGGCGGTTGCGGGGTGACGGCCGCGGACGTGCCCGGGCCGCTGCGCGAGCAGGCATGCCTGTCCGACGCCGAGATCGCGGCCCTGGCGCGGGTCGGCCGGCGGGTCGAGGAGCACTACGGCGCGCCGCAGGACATCGAGTGGGCGATCACCGAGGGCGAGGGCATCGTCCTGCTGCAGAGCAGGCCCGAGACCGTGTGGGCCCGGCGCCGCGGCGGGCCCGTGGCCACGCCCAGGGCCAGGGCGGTTGACCACGTGTTCGCGCAGCTCGGCCGGGTCAACCCGGTCCCGCGGCCGGAGCGCTGACGTGGACCTGACCGGAGACGACGTGCAGGACATCCTGAGGCTGCTGGACGGCCTCCCGTTCGGGGAGCTGCACCTGCAGACCGCCCGGTTCAGCCTGACGCTGCGCCGCACGGCGGACGGGGGGTGGACGCAGGAGACGCAGATCCGGTCCGAGCCAACGATCGCCCCCGCGGCCACCACAGTGGCGCGTGAGGCCCCCGTGCCGGGCGGGGGCGCGGTGCCGGGCGGGGGCGTGGTGCCGGACGGGCTGCGGGCGGTACGCGCGCCGCTGCCCGGCACGTTCTACCGCGCTCCGATGCCGGGCGCGCCGCCGTTCGTGGACACCGGCAGCAGCGTCGAGCCGGACACGGTCGTCGCGATCATCGAGACCATGAAGCTGATGAACTCGGTCTGCGCGGGCGTCCGCGGCACGGTCGCGGAGATCCTCCTGGCCGACGCCCAGCCGGCCGAGCAGGACGCCGCGCTCATGTGGATCAGGGAGGACCCGTGATCCTGCGGCGGGTCCTCATCGCGAACCGCGGCGAGATCGCCGTGCGCGTCGTGCGCACCTGCCGGGCGCTCGGCGTCGAGACCGTGCTCACCGTCGCCGGCGCCGACCGGGACGCGGTGCCGTCCAGGCTCGCCGACGCCGTGATCCCGGTCGGCGCGGGCTACCTGGACGCCGACGCGGTGGTGCGGGCCGCGCTCGCCGCGGGCGCCGACGCCGTGCACCCCGGCTACGGGTTCCTCGCCGAGAGCCCGCGCCTGGCCCGGGCGTGCGACGCCGCGGGCCTGGTCTTCATCGGCCCGACCGCCGAGCAGCTCGACGCCGTCGGCGACAAGCTCGCCGCGCGCGACCGCGCGACGGCGGCCGGCCTGGCGGTGGTTCCCGGGGGACCGGTCGGCAGCCAGGGCGGGGAGGGCGGGAAGAAGGCCGCGGCCGCGCTGGCCACGGAGATCGGCTGGCCGGTCCTGGTCAAGGCGGCGGGCGGCGGCGGCGGCCGGGGCCTGCGGGCGGTGGCCGGGCCCGCGCAGCTCGACGCGGCGATCGAGGCCGCGACCGCCGAGGCGGACGCGGCGTTCGGGGACCCCCGTGTCTACCTCGAACGCCTGGTGACCAGCGGCCGCCACGTCGAGGTGCAGCTGCTCGGCGACGGCGAGCGGGTGATCCACCTGGGCGACCGGGACTGCTCGGTGCAGCGGCGTTATCAGAAGCTGCTCGAGGAGGCGCCCGCGCCGCTGCTGGACGAGGACCTGCGGTCCGCGATCCGCCGCGCCGCGGTCGCGTTCGGGCGTCACCTCGGCTACCGCGGGCTCGGCACCGTGGAGTTTCTCGTTGATGCCGAGCGCGGCGCCTGCTACTTCCTGGAGATGAACGCGCGGATCCAGGTCGAGCATCCGGTCACCGAGGCGATCACCGGGCTCGACCTGGTCGCCGAGCAGATCGCCGTCGCCGAGGGCGGCCCGCTGCGCCTGGCCCAGGACGACGTCTGCCTGGCCGGGCACGCGATCGAGTGCCGGATCAACGCCGAGGACCCGGGCCAGGGCTTCCGGCCCAGCCCGGGGACCGTGACCCGCGCGGTGTTCCCGGCCGGGCCGGGCATCCGGGTCGACACGCACGTGCAGGCGGGATCGGCGGTTCCGCCCGGGTACGACTCGCTGCTGGCCAAGCTGATCGTCACAGGGCGGGACCGCGCGCAGGCCCTGGCCCGGCTGCGCACCGCGCTCGCCCGCTGCGAGATCGGCGGCGTGGCGACGACGGCCGCGCTGCACGCCGAGCTGGCCGCGGACCCCGAGTTCGCGCGCGGCGGCGCGGACACCGGGTATCTCGCCCGGTTCCTGCAGCACCGGACCGGCATGCCCGCACCCGCGGACGTTACAGATAAAAGAGATGCCGGGGCCGGAGCCAGCCGTGGCTGACATCCAGCTCGTCGACACCTCGCTCCGGGACGGGAACCAGAGCCTGTGGGGAGCGACCGGTCTCACCACGGCCCATATCCTGCAGATCGCCCCGGTCATGGACCGGGTCGGCTTCCGGGCGCTCGACTTCACGTCCAGCACGCACATGGGCATCTCGGTCCGCACCCACAAGGAAGACCCGTGGGAGCTCATCCGGCTGACCCACGCCGCGGCGCCGCACACGCCGCTGCAGTTCATCGGGTCCGGCCTGCGGTTCATCTCCTGGGAGCCGGTCCACCCCGACCTGATCCAGCTCGCCTACGACCGGCTGGTCGTGGCCGGCATGTCCCGCTTCGTGGTGCTCGACCCCATGCACGACATGGAGGCGGTGCGCCGGACCGCGCGCATGCTCCGCCGGGCCGGGGCCAGCGAGATCATCGCGGCGCTGACCTACACGATCTCGGCGGTGCACACCGACGACTTCTACGCCGGCCTGGCCGGCCAGATGGCGGCCTGCCCGGACATCGACCGCATCTACGTGAAGGACCCGGCCGGCCTGCTGACCCCCGAAGCCGCACGCACGCTGATCCCGGCGATACGCGCCAGGCTCGGCGAGACTGTGCTTGCCCGGGGGGACGACGACCCCCCCAAATCCGACAGTCTTCGTCGGAACACCAAGCCCCTGGAGCTGCACTCGCACTGCACGATCGGGCTCTCGCCGCTGACCTGCCTCGCGGCCGCTGACCTCGGGGTCACGGCGCTGCACACCGCGTGCGGCGCGCTGGCCAACGGCACCTCGCTGCCGAACGCCGAGCGGGTGGTCGCGAACCTGCGCGAGATCGGGCACACCGTGGACATCGACGATCGGCTGCTGGCCCAGGTCGCCGGCTACTTCACGGACCTGGCGCTGGCCGAGTCCCTGCCGGCCGGGCAGCCCCGGGAGTACGACGCGTCGTTCCTGCGGCACCAGGTCGCCGGGGGCGTGATGACCACCACGCGGCGCCAGCTCGACGAGCTCGGCCTCGGCGACCGGTTCGGCGCCGTGATGGACGAGGTCGGCCGGGTGCGCGCCGAGCTGGGTTACCCGATCATGGTCACTCCGTTCCCGCAGATCGTGTGCGGGCAGGCGCTGTACAACGTGCTCGGGACCGAGCGGTACCAGAACGTCTCCGACCAGGCCATCCGCTATGTGCTCGGCAGGTTCGGCCGGCCCACCGCGCCGGTCGACCCGGACGTGGCGGACCGCATCCTGTCCCGCCCCCGGGCCCGGGAGCTGATGGCCGAGCCGCCGCCGGCCGCGCCCGCGGAACTGCGCAGGCGCTTCCAGGGCCGGGCCAGCGACGAGGAGCTCCTGCTCCGCGCGACCATGCCCGCCGGCGAGGTCGACGCGATGCTCGCCGCGGGCCCGGCGCGACGGCACTACAACCCGGACCTCAAGCCGGTGCTCGACCTGCTCGCCGGGCTGCGGGAACGCCCGGGGGTGTCGGGCCTGGTCATCGACAAGCCCGGCTTCCGCCTGGAGCTGCGGGAGGGGACCCGGCGATGACCAATCAAAACCAGTATTCC
Source organism: Streptosporangiaceae bacterium (assembly GCA_035934395.1). Classification (GTDB taxonomy): domain Bacteria; phylum Actinomycetota; class Actinomycetes; order Streptosporangiales; family Streptosporangiaceae; genus JASHPR01. The sequence goes on along the minus strand of DASYXX010000641.1, from coordinate 3,610 downwards.
GAACGGAACGCGCGGGCCTGGTCCGGCAGCGCGACGGCCCGCGCGCGGCTGAAGACCGTCCGCGGGTTCGTCTTCGACCTGGACGGAACCCTGGTCCTCGGCGACCGCAGCGGCCGCGGGCTCACGCCGCTGCCCGGCGCGCTGGAGATCACGCGCTGGGCGGCCCGGCAGCGGCTGCCGTTCGTGGTGTTCACCAACGGCACCACCAAGACGCCCGGCGTGCTGGCCCAGGCGCTCCGCGGCATCGGGTTCGACCTGCCGGACGACGCGGTGATGACCCCGGCGAGCAGCGCGGTCGACGTGCTCACCCGGCGGGGGCATCGCCGGGTGCTGGTCCTCGGCCGCGACGGCCTGACCGGGCCGCTGCTGGAGGCCGGCCTCGAGGTCGTTCGCCCCGCGCCTGCGGCCGAGGGTCGGCAGCCGAGGGCCGACGCGGTGCTGGTGGGCTGGTATCCCGAGTTCACCATGCCCGCCCTCGAGGCGGCCTGCCACGCGGTCTGGGACGGCGCGGCGGTCTACAGCTGCTCGCAGGCCATGTTCTTCGCGACCGCGCAGGGCCGCGCGCTCGGGACCTCGCGCGCGATCTCGGCGATGATCAGGAGCCTGACCGGGTGCCGGGTTCGGGTCGTCGGCAAGCCGTCGCTCGATGCGCTGCGCAGCGCCGCCGCCCGCCTGGGAGCACGCCCCGCCGACCTGGCGGTGGTCGGCGACGACCCCGAGCTCGAGGTGCCGATGGCGCACCGGGGGCACGCGCTGGCCATCGCCGTGACCTCGGGTCTTGGCAGCGCGGACGCGTTCGCCGGCCTGCCGCCGCCACGGCGCCCGCACCTGCGCCTGCGCGGCGTTGACGAGCTGCTGTCGATCTGCCAGGACCCAGGCTGACCGGCCCCAGGAGGACTCCCCATGCGAGCGGTAGGCATCACCCGGTTCGGCGGGCCGGACGCCCTGGAGATCGTCGAGCGGCCGGTGCCCGAGCCCGGTGACGGCGAGGTGCGGATCCGGGTCGCGGCCGCGACCGTGAACCCGACCGACACGGCGCTGCGCTCCGGGCGGTTCGGCGCGCCGGACGGGGTCGAGCCCCCGTACGTGCCCGGCATGGAGCTGGCCGGCACGGTCGACGCCGCCCCGGCGGAGTCGGGGTTCCGCCCTGGCGACCGCGTGATGGCCATCACCTCGCCGCGGACCGCCCGTGGCGGGGCCCAGGCCGAGCTGGTCGTCGTCCCCGCCGACTCGGTGGTGGCCGTGCCCGACGGGATCAGCCTGGTCGCGGCCGCGACACTGCCGATGAACGGCCTGACCGCACGGATCGCCCTCGACCTGCTCGCGCTCGGCCCGGGGCAGACCCTGGCGGTCACCGGTGCCGCCGGCGCGGTCGGCGGCTACACGATCCAGCTCGCGAAGGTGGCGGGCCTGCGGGTGATCGCCGACGCCCTGCCCAAGGACTCCGAGCTCGTCCGCATCCTCGGCGCCGACGTGGTCGTCCCCCGCGGCCAGGAGGTGGCCGCCGCGATCCGCCTGGCCACCGGCGACGGCGCGGACGGGCTGGTCGACGCCGCCGTGATCGGCCAGGAGGTGCTGCCGGCGGTCCGCGACGGCGGCCACGTCATCGCGGTGCGCACCTACCACGGCGAGACCGAGCGCTCGATCAAGGTCACCACGGCGTGGGTCGGCGACTACCTGCGCGCCAGGGACAAGCTGGCCGACCTGGCCCGCCTGGCGGCGGCGGGCCGGCTCACGCTGCGGGTGGCCAGGACGCTTCCCGCCGAGCGCGCGGCGCAGGCGCATGCCCTGCTCGAGGCCGGCGGCGTCCGTGGCCGCCTGGTCCTCACGTTCTAGCACCGGCGGCACCGGGGCGGAGGTTGCAGCACCGGGCGGAGGATTGTGCTCGATGGGCCGTTCACCCCATTCTAGTGGGGTCAATGGCCCATCGACCCGGTGCGCCCCGGCTCGGCCAGGGCCAGGTCTGCTGGCCGACGCTGGAAGGGGTACACGTGAACAGAAGGCTGTGGATCGCAGCGCTGGCCGTGCCGGTGCTCTCGGCGGCGTCCCTGGCCGCGGCGCTGCCCGCGGGAGCGGTCGGCCAGGCGGCGGCCAACGGCCCCGCCCGCAGCTACCGGACCTTCGGGTCCATGCGGGCCGCACCGAGCGTTCACCTCGCCGGCACCAGGCTGCCGCACCCGGCGCGCGTTACGAGCAGCCTGGTCAAGTCGTCGAACTGGAGCGGTTACGCGTCGGTCATCAAGACCTCCGTCACGATCAGCGAGATCACCGCCGACTTCACGGTCCCGAGCGTGAACTGCGCGCGGAGCACCCTCGGCACGACCGGCAGTGCGTACGACTCGACCTGGGCCGGGCTGGACGGATTCGGCGACAACACCGTCGAGCAGGAAGGCGTCGACGGCTTCTGCACCTCGACCAAAGGCCCACCGTCGTACTTCGCCTGGTACGAGATGTTCCCGAACGCGCCGGTCGCGTTCACGGGCGTCAGCCCGGGCGACGCCATCAGCGTGACCACCGACAAGGTCGGCCCCGACTGGGTGCTGACCCTGCATGACCTCACCACGGGCAGCGGGTTCACCACCACCCAGCCGTGCCCCAGCGGCGCCAGGTGCCGCGACGCGTCGGCCGAGGTGATCACCGAGGATCCCGGCTCCGCGACTCCCTTCTTCGACCTGGCCGATTTCGCCCTGGTCAACCACACCGCGATCGTGCTCCACGCCAGCACCGGAGTCCTCCGCAGCCTGGTCGCGCCCACGCTGTGGAACACCGACGAGATCGAGATGATCGACGGCTCCGGCCACCTGATGGCGGTGCCGGGCACGCTCTATGCCGGGCAGGCGTTCAACATCGGCTGGTCGCGCGGCTCCTGACGTTCGGCCGGCCGCTGCGAGGTCCTGGGCGGCCGGGTCCTCAGCCGCCGGGCAGGTCGTCCGCGCTGCGGGTGTTGATCACCTGGCCGGGCTGGATACCCAGGCTCTCGGCGCGCGCGCAGCCGCTGTCCAGCCAGTCGAGCTGGCCCGGCGCGTGCGCGTCGCTGTCGATCGCGAACGTGCAGCCCGCCGCGAGGGCCAGGCGGAGCAGGCGGTCGGGCGGGTCCTGGCGCTCGGGCCGGCAGTTGATCTCGACCGCGACGCCGTGGTCCCGGCAGGCGGCGAACACCGCCTCTGGATCGAAGGCCGACTCGGGCCGGCCGCGGCCGAGGATCATCCGGCCGGTGCAGTGCCCGAGCACGTCGACGTGCGGGTTGCGGATCGCGGTCAGCATCCGGGCGGTCATCTCCGCGGCGGGCATCCGCAGCTTCGAGTGGACGCTGGCGACCACGACGTCGAGCCGGGCAAGCAGGTCCTCGTCCTGGTCGAGCGCGCCGTCGTCGAGGATGTCGACCTCGATCCCGGTCAGGATCCGGAACGGGGCCAGCTCGGTGTTGAGCGCGGCCACGAGCTCGAGCTGCTCGCGCAGCCGCTCCGCGGACAGCCCGTTGGCCACGGTCAGCCGCGGCGAGTGGTCGGTCAGCGCGACCCACTCGTGCCCGAGGTCGCGGGCGGTCTCGGCCATCTCGCGGGGCGGGCTGCCGCCATCAGACATGTCGGAATGGGTGTGACAGTCACCT
>DASYXX010000622.1:0-5317 GCA_035934395.1 Streptosporangiaceae bacterium | reverse complement strand
CCCCAGCCGGGTTGTCGAGGGACTTGCCGACGGGCTGGCCGACGGGCTCTTCGAACGGGTAGCGCCGGAGCTAGGCGTGGTGCTGCCCGGGCTCGGCGTGGTGCTGCCCGGGCTCGGCGTGGTGGTCCCCGCCGTGCCGCTTGAGGAGGAGGAAGAAGAGACGGCTGGTCTTGCCGAAGTACTGCTCGTCGGTGACGATGTAGGCGGCAATGCCGCCGAGGGCGAGGACGACGTGCAGGCCGATACCGCTGCGCAGGCAAATACGGCCGCGATGCCGCAGCCGACGACCCGCCACGTTGCCGAGCTTGCTCCGGTGCGCACCTTTACGGAAGCTCCTCATCGCCCGCGTCGACCGAAGGCAGGTCCCCAAAAGCGCCAAGGGCCATATAGTAAACCCCTTGGCCCGCGGGGTATGCAATGGCCTGTTCACCACTAAATATGAGCTTACGCGAGAAGATCAACGTTTGGGAAGCCGGAGGGGAGGCCTGCGGTATTGGGGGACCTGCAGTGGCGCCGCATAGCCGGGTTTCGCGTGGTCATGGCGTGGCCGCAGAGCCGGTACGCGCCGCGGCCCGGTCCGTCGGCAAGCCTCCGGGCCCGCGTGGCGGGGGTGGCCGGCGTCCTGCTGATCGTCGGCGGCGTCGTCGCGGTCGGCGTCGCGATCGCGGCCCAGGTGCACGCGCCGCAGCCGTCACCGGCGGCAGCGGGCGCGATCGGGCCGTCCGCCCGCGGCCCCTCACTGCGGCGATCGCTGCCGGTGTCCGTGGCGATCCCGGCCATCGGCGTGAACTCGAGGCTGCTGCGCCTCGGGGTCAACGCCGACGGCTCGATCCAGGTGCCGTCGCTCCTCACCGCGGCGGACGAGGCGGCGTGGTACAGGTACTCGGCGACGCCCGGCCAGATCGGGGCGTCGGTCATCGAAGGTCACCTCGACAGTTATCACGGGCCGGCCGTCTTCTTCCGCCTGGGCGCTCTCCGCCCCGGGGACAGCGTCGACGTGACGCTCGCCGACGGGATCACCGCCGTTTTCCGCGTCACCGGGGTACGCGAGTACGCCAAATCCGATTTCCCGGCGAAAACCATTTACGGCGCGACCGATTACGCGGCCCTCCGGCTGATAACGTGCGGCGGCGCCTTTGACTACATCACCGGCCATTACCTCAGCTCCACGGTTGTGTTCGCGGCCCTTATCTCATCGCGGTCGGCCGGGCGCGGCCATCCCGCCGGCGCCTGACGGGGGGCGCACGCCGCCTGCCGCGGCTACGCGGGGACGTGCAGGAGCGGCAGCGTTATGAGAAAACGGGTGTGCCCCGGCCGGCTGCTCACCGTCACCGTCCCGTGGTGCGCGGCGATGACCGCCGCCACGATCGCCAGGCCGAGGCCGGTGCTTCCGGCCTCGCGGGACCGGGAGCTGTCGCCGCGGACGAACCGATCGAACACGTCGGCCTGCAGCTCGGCGGGTATGCCCGGGCCGTCGTCGGTGACGCTGAGCTCCGCCCCCGGGCGCCCGGCCACGGGGCCGAGCGCGACCGTGACGGTGGTCCCCGGCGGCGTGTGCGTGCGGGCGTTGCTCAGCAGGTTGGCGAGCACCTGGTGCAGCCGCTGCTCGTCGCCGCGCACCAGCAGCGGGCCGTGGGGCAGGTCGAGCTGCCACCGGTGATCGGCACCGGCGACCCGCGCATCGCTCGTGGCGTCGATGGCCAGGCGGGTCAGGTCCACGGGCGCGGACTCCAGCGGGCGGCCCGCGTCGAGCCGGGCCAGCAGCAGCAGGTCCTCCACCAGCGCGCTCATCCGGGCCGACTCGGACTCGACCCGGGCCAGCGCATGCTCGACCTCGGGCGGGAGCGTGCCCGAATGCCGCCTGGCGAGCTCGGCATAGCCGCGGATCGCGGCCAGCGGGGTCCGCAGCTCGTGGCTGGCGTCGGCGGCGAAGGTGCGCAGCCGGGCCTCGCTCGCGTGGCGGCGGGCCAGGGCGGACTCGACGTGCCCCAGCATCCGGTTGAACGCGGTGCCGAGCTGGCCCACCTCGGTGCGCGGATCGGCGTCCGGGACCCGGTGCGGCAGGTCGACCGCGCCGCTGGCCAGCGGCAGCCCGGTCACCTCGGCTGCGGTCGCGCTCACCCGTCGCAGCGGCCGCAGCGACAGCCGCACCCAGCCCATGCCAATCACTCCGGTGAGCAGTAGCGCCGCCGAGAACACGATGACCTCGGTGAGTTCCACGTCGTGCAGGGTGGTGTTCATCGAGCTGACGGGCAGGCCGGAGATCAGGATGATGTTGCCGTCGCGCACAGCCATTAGCCGGTAGTCGGCGTGCAGCGAGTAGATCATCGCGGTGTAGGCATGGCCGTTGGCGGGGAGCCGGGCCAGCGTGGCGTCATCCACGGCGGACAGGTGACACGTGCCATGGGTGATCTTCGCCGTGGTGACTACGTTGCCAGAATTCAGCGCCGCGGAGAACGTTCCCTGGGCCTGGCCGGGAGTGTTGGCGCAGCCCGCAGGGTTGTACTCGGGCGACATGCCCTGCCCGCCCTGAGGTGGGTGGTCATTGTTCGCCGGACCAGGCGGACCGTTGACGCAGCCCTCGTAGAGGACGCTCGCGGCCGTGAGCTGATCGTCGAGCTGACCGAGCAGGAATCCGCGCAGCGCCAGGTAGGTCACGACGCCGACCGCGGCGCAGGCGACGAAGAGCAGCGCCAGCAGGCCGGCGATCAGCCGGCCGCGCAGCGTCCGGCCCGCCAGCCAGCGGCGCAGCCCGCCGACCCGGCGTGCTCGGTGGCCGTGACCGGCCGCCGGGCTGGTCATCGGCCCCTCCCGGCCCTCGCCATTGCGCCCCGTCTCAGCCGGCCGGCTTCAGGACGTAGCCGACGCCGCGGACGGTGTGGATCAGCGGCTCGCGGCCCGCGTCGATCTTCTTGCGCAGGTAGCTGATGTACAGCTCCACCACGTGGGCCTGGCCGCCGAAGTCGTAGTTCCATACCCGGTCGAGGATCTGCGCCTTCGACAGTACCCGCCGCGGGTTGCGCATCAGGAACCGCAGCAGCTCGAACTCGGTGGCGGTCAGCTCGATCAGGTCGCCGCCCCGGCGCACCTCCCTGGCGTCCTCATGCATGGTGAGGTCGGCCACGGCCAGCTCGGTGCCGGCGCTGGCCCTGGCGACGCCGGCCCGCCGCAGCAGCCCGCGCAGCCTGGCCAGCACCTCCTCCAGGCTGAACGGCTTGGTCACGTAGTCGTCGCCGCCGGCGGTGATGCCCGCGACCCGGTCCTCGACCGCGTCCCGCGCGGTCAGGAACAGCACGCACACCTGCGGCAGCTCGGCGCGGAGCCGCCGCAGCACCTCCAGGCCGCTGAGATCGGGCAGCATGACGTCCAGGACGACCGCGTCGGGCTGGAACTCGCGCGCGGTCCGCACCGCGCTGCTGCCGTCCGCGGCGGTGCGGATGTCCCACCCCTCGTAACGCAGCACGCTGGCCAGCAGCTCGGCCAGGCTCGGCTCGTCGTCCACGACCAGGACCCGGATCGGCGTGCCGTCCCGCCGTGAGCTGAGCCTGCCGTCCGTAGCGCCCTGGGCCCGCGGTTTTTCGTTCATAAGGCTCATCATGACTCCAGGATGCGGCGCCGGCCTCGGCGGCCTGTCTGTGCTGGCTCTGAGTTCCTTCTGAACGTGAGCCGCCGTGCCCGCCCCACGGCACTCTGCTTCCAGCTCGCCTCCGCGGCGAGCCGCAGCGCGAGCGCCGGGCAGTCGGTCACCGCGCGCCGGGCTTGTTTGCCGAACCGCGACGGCACCGGCTGGTCGGCGATGACCGGGTAGCCCCACTCGTCCAGCGTGATCAGCTCGGGCAGCAGCTCGGCGCACAGGCCGTGCCCCGAGCAGGCGATCGGGTTTACGCGCATCTTGGCCGTCATGGGTTAGCTCCAGTCCGCGTCGGTCGACGGGCCGGCCGGGGCCGGCAGGAACGGCACGCTGCTGCGTGCGCTGCAGCGGCCTTGCTGGTGCTGGCGGACCTCCGCCGCGAACACGCGCAGGCCGCTGCGGATGAACCGGACCGTGCCGTCGGGGTGATGGCAGGCGCCGCGCCCCTCGACCAGGCCCGCCCAGCGGCTCAGGTCCGGCAAGACGCGCGGGTCCGGCCTGCGCCCGGCCAGGCCGGCCAGCTCAGCCAGCGCCGCGGCGATCCTCGGCAGGCCGTTCAGGCACGGCCCGCACTGCCCGGCGGACTCCAGGGCGAGGTAGCGCGCGACCCGGGCGGTCTCGGCCAGGCCGCAGCGGTCCGCGGGCAGGGCGGCCAGCACCCCGGCGCCGAGAAACGCGCCCAGCGGCCGCAGCATGGTGTTGGTCAGCCACAGCCGGGACGCGTGCGCGGCCGGGATCCAGGCCCCGTGGTATCCGCCCACGAGGACCGCCGTGTCGGGACCCAGGTCAAGGAGCCTGGCCAGCGGCGTGCCGATCGCGGCCTCGGCCACGGTGACGGAGCCGTCGGCCTGGCGCAGCGTGCACAGCATGGTTCCTGGCTCCTCCGGCGTTCCCGCCGCGCGGAACCAGTCCGGCCCGTAGCGCGCGATCAGCGCCAGGTGGGCCAGCGTCTCCACGTTCTGCACGAGGGTCGGGCGCCCGTCCACGCCGCGCTCGAAGACCCGCGGCTGGGTGAACTGCGGCAGCGCCGCCCCACCGCCGACCCGGCTGACGAGCGCGGACTCCTCCCCGGCCAGGAACCGGGGTGGCGCCGGCACGACCTCGACCGCGATCCGGTCCTGCCCGCGGGCCAGCCGCTGCGTCAGGTGGCGGTCCAGCCGGGTGGCGGCGTAGACGTCCCGGCGGACATACAGCACCGCGCGCGCCGCGCCCGCGGCCTCCGCGGCGAGCTGCAGGCCGTCCAGCGCCAGGTGGGGCGCCAGCCGCAGCAGCGCCTCGTCCTTGTGGCTGGCGGGCTCGCCCTCGGCGGCGTTGCCGACGACGACCGCGCGGCCCTGGCCGGCCGCCGCGACCGCCTCCAGCTTGCGGTAGGTGGGGAACGCGGCACCGCCGCGGCCGGTCAGCCCGGCCGCCCGCACGTCTGCGATCAGCCGGCCGACCCCGCCGCGGTACGGGACGGGCCCGTGTCGCCCGAGGTGCGCGGCCAGGTCGCCGGCGGGCTTACCGGCGGGCGGCAGCAGCCGGGGGAGTCCGGCCGTACACGGCCCGCGAGTCACGGCGGGGGCCATCGCCGGCCCGTGCAGCGTGGGCCTCATCGGTCACCTGCCCGGGCCAGGCGCCGCGGCGAAGCCTGCGCGGCCATCAGGTCAGGGACGCCGCGGGCCCGCGGCGCCTCGGCGCGGGCCC
>DASYXX010000695.1:0-7346 GCA_035934395.1 Streptosporangiaceae bacterium | reverse complement strand
CGCCCGGCGGGACCATCGCGCCCGGCGGGACCATCGCGCCCGGCGGGAGCGTCGCGGACGGGGGGAGCGCCGCGGCCGTGGCGCCCGGCGGGGTCATCGAGCCCAGCCGGGGCCGCGAACAAGACCGGCCGGGCGAGCACTGGGCAGCCGGCGAGCCGCAGGAACTGCTCTTCCCCTGGGGCGCACGCGGGGTGCCGATGCCGGGCGGGGTGCTGGCCGACCTCGACCGGCTTGTCTGGGCGCCCTGCCCGGGCCGCCAGGCCCCGGTGCTCGGGTGGGACCCGGTGCAGCCGTTCGGCGCGGCGGCCGCGCCCCGACCCGCCCAGGGCCGCCACGCCGCCCTGGGCCGCGACGACCAGGACGGCAGGAACCCGACGCTGTTCGAGTCGGCGCTGGTATCGCTCATGGCCCGGCCGTTCGGCTGGCTCGTGGTCGCCGAGCCGTCGGATCTCATCGACGCCGAGATCACCGAGCTGCGGACCCAGCTGAACGTGCTGCGGCGTTACGACGAGGAGCACTCCCGGTTCGACGTGGGCCGCGCCGAGCGCCGCCTGGCCGAGCTCGACGCGTTCCGGGAAGCCGGGCTGTGGAACGTGCGGGTCCTCGCCGGGGCGGCGACCGTGGAGGAGCTGCGGCTGATCGCCCCGGTGCTCGTCGGTTCTGTCGACCTGTCCGCGCACCCCTACCGGCTGCGCAGCGCCGAGGTGCCACGCGAGCTGGCCGACGCGCTCGCCGCGAAGCTCGCGGACCCGGTCGACGGCGCGCAGGTTCCGTTCGCGGCCACCGCGGGGGCGCTCGCGGCCCTCACCGGGCTGCCGCGCGGCGAGGTGCCCGGCGTCCGGGTGCTCGACCCCGGCTGCTTCGACGTGACCAGCGAGACCGTCGGCGAAGCCGCGGCCGGCGGCGCTGGCGAGCCCGCCGGCGGCGCCGGCGACGAGCCGGCCATCGAGCTCGGCGACATCCTTGACGGGCAGGACCGCAAGGTCGGAACGTTCCGGGTCCCGCTCGCCACCCTCAACCGGCACGCGTTCGTCACCGGAGCGACCGGCGCGGGCAAGTCCCAGACCGTCCGGCACATGCTGGAGCAGCTGACCCGGGCCGGGATACCGTGGCTCGCGATCGAGCCGGTCAAGTCCGAGTACGCGGCGATGGCCGGCCGGATCTCGGACAGCGGGCAGGTGACGGTGATCAACCCGTCCGACCCTGTCGCGGTGCCGCTGTCTGTGAACCCGCTCGAACCGGAGCCCGGGTACCCCGTGCAGGCCCACATCGACATGGTGCGCGCGCTGTTCCTGGCCGCGTTCGACGCCAGGGAGCCGTTCCCGCAGATCATCTCGCAGGCGCTGCAGCGGGCCTACGAGGGCTGCGGCTGGGACCCGGTCACCGGCGCCGGCCGTCCCGGCGCGGCCGCCCCCCCGGCCGTGCCGACGCTGGCCCAGCTGCAGCGGGCCGCGCTCGAGGTGATCGAGGACGTCGGCTACGGACGGGAGCTGCGCGCCGACGTCCGCGGCTTCGTCGACGTGCGGCTGCGCTCGCTGCGGACCGGCTCGGCGGGCCGGTTCTTCGAGGGCGGGCACCCGGCGGACATCGCCGAGCTGATGCGCCGCAACGTGGTGCTGGCGATCGAGGACGTCGCCAACGACGAGGACAAGGCGTTCCTGATCGGCACGCTGATCATCAGGCTGGTCGAGTACCTGCGGATGCGGGCCCGCGAAGACCCCGCCGACGGCCTGGCGCACGTGATCGTCATCGAGGAGGCGCACCGGCTGCTGCGCGCCAGCCGGGAGGGCGCGAGCGCCCACGCGGTCGAGCTTTTCGCCAGCCTGCTCGCGGAGATCCGCGCCTACGGCGAGGGGATCATGGTGGTCGAGCAGATCCCGGCCAAGCTGGTCGGCGACGTGGTGAAGAACACCGCGCTCAAGGTCTTGCACCGGCTGCCTGCGCAGGACGACCGCCAGGTCGTGGGCGCGGCCATGAACCTCGACGATGATCAGTCGCGGCAGGTGGTCTCGCTGCGGCCGGGGGTGGCCGCCGTGTTCGCCGACGGGATGGACCGGCCGCTGCGGATCCGCGTCCCGTTCGGAGGCTTCCGGGAGCGGGGGCCGCAGAACCGGGACCGCTCGGTCCCCGTCCGCGGCCGGCGCTCGGCCGCCTGCGGTCCCGTGTGCGTGTCCGGCCGGGCCTGCAGCCTGCTCGAGCTGCGCGCGGCCGACCTGCTGGCCGGCGGCCCGCAGGACGCCTGGCTGCGGATCTGGGCCGAGGCGCTGGTGCTCGCGTTCCTCACCAGCCGGCCGCTGCCCGTGGTGCCCGCGCCGCTGCGTACCCGGTGGGCGGCGCTGGACCAGCGGCTGCGCGAGTGCCTGCTGGCCACGGCCGTTGACCGGTCGCTGCGGGGCCGGGCGCTGGCAGTGCGTGATTTTTATGATCCAGAACGTTTGTCGGTCGAGGCGGCGGCCACCGCGCTCAGGCTCCTGGACGGCGGGAAGGGAGCCGGGGCGCCGGCGGGCCGCGAATGGGTGATCCCGCAGCTGCAGTGGCTGCACGAGGCCGAGCGGGTGTCGCCGCTGCACGGAAGCCCCCCGGACCCGTTCGCCACGGCGCCGCCGCTCGACTACCCGCTCGAGGGCCTGGCCGACCGGCCCGACGTGCGGATCGGGCAGCGCGTCGCCGGCCTGCGCAGGCACCCGCTCTCGATGGAGCTGGCCCGCAACCGCCAGCCCGCCTGGACCGTGCTGCTCGGCGAGGATGAGCAGCAGGGCTTCGCCGAGGACCTGGCCGCGGTGGTGATCGGCGTCAGCCATCGCGGGCAGCTGCGCCAGGCGGCCGGGGAGATGGGCATCGTCGGCTGGCTGGAGGCGGTGCTGTCCTGGCCGCGCCGGTTCATCGTCGGCAGCGACGACCAGGTGGCGGCCGCGGCTCCGGCCTCGGCGCCCGCGGCTCTATGACTTGCGCAGCGATGGCGAAGCTTCCGCTCGGATAACATCGGCCGCCATGGGTAAGCTTCCGCTCCGCGCGCGCCTGGCTACCACCGTCGCCGGGGCCGCAGGACGCGTCTCGCGGCTGTCTGGCCGCGGCGACGGGTCCGTGATCGGCGGCGTGGTCGGCCTGCGGATGGAGCCCGACCTGCTCCGGCTGCTCGCGGCCGACCGCCAGATCGTGCTGGTCACCGGCACCAACGGGAAGACCACCACGACTAGGCTGATCACCGCGGCGCTCGGAGCGATCGGCCAGGAGGTCGCGTCCAACGCGTTCGGCGCGAACATGGAGGCCGGGCTCATCTCGGCGCTCGGACGGGCCCCCGATGCGCCGTTCGGGGTCCTCGAGGTTGACGAGCGGCACCTGCCCGCCATCATGCGCGCGACCCGCCCCAGGGTCATCGCGCTGCTGAACCTGAGCCGGGACCAGATGGACCGGGCGGCCGAGATCTGGCTGGTCGCCAGGCGCTGGCGGGAGGCGCTGGCCGGGGCGCCCGGCTGCCACGTGGTCGCCAACGCCGACGATCCGCTGATCGCCTGGGCGGCCGGCACGGCGCAGCGGGTGACCTGGGTCGCGGCGGGCCAGCGCTGGCACGAGGACTCCTGGTGCTGCCCGGAATGCGGCTCGCACCTGCGCCGGGACGACCTCGGGTGGCGGTGCGGCGAGTGCAGCTTCGCGCGGCCCGCGACCCGGTGGGTGCTCGACGATGAAGCTACCGACGTGCGCGGAGGCGCGGGTGTAATAGGCACAGTCGTGGACTCCGGCGGCCGGGTCCGTGAGCTGTCGCTCACGCTCCCCGGGCGGGCCAACCGGTCCAACGCGGTGATCGCGCTGGCCGTGGCCGAGCTCTTCGGGGTGGACATGGACCAGGCGCTGCCGCTGCTGCGCCAGGTAACGTCGGTGGCCGGCCGGTATACGCAGATCGAGCGCGGCGGGCGGATGTTGCGGCTGCTGCTGGCCAAGAACCCGGCCGGCTGGCTGGAGGCGTTCGACGTGCTCGCCCCGCCGCCGACGCCGGTGCTGCTCGCGGTGAACGCCCAGGGCCCGGACGGCAAGGACACGTCCTGGCTGTGGGACGTGGACTACCGGGTGCTGCGCGGCCGGCCGGTGCTCGTGGCCGGCGAGCGCAGGCTGGACCTCGCGGTCAGGCTGGAGGCGGACCAGGTTGCGTTCGAGCTGGTCGGCAGCGTGGACGAGGCGGTGGACCTGGTGCCGCCCGGCGGCCTGGACGTGATCGCCAACTACACCGCCTTCCAGCAGATCAGGACGACTCTCGGCAGGGCTCAATGACGCATGCGCCGCAGCCGCGACACCGCGCTCCGGAACCAGCCGAACCGCCGACCGAGCCCCTGGCCCCGCGGGGGGATCCGGGGCGTCGTCCCTCCGACGCGGCGCCATCACGCCCTGGCCGGCGTCGTCGGGGGCCGAGCGCCCTGCGACTGGTCTGGGTCTACCCGGACCTGCTGAGCACCTACGGGGACCGCGGCAACCTGCTCGTGCTCCAGCGCCGGGCCAGTCTCCGCGGCATCAAGACCGAGCCGATCATGGTGAACGCGGACCAGCCGGTGCCCCGCTCGGGCGACATCTATCTGATGGGCGGGGGCGAGGACCTGCCGCAGATCCTCGCCGCGCGGCGGCTGCGGGCCGACGGCGGGCTCGCGGCCGCCGCCAGGGCCGGCGCCGTGGTCTTCGCGGTGTGCGCGGGTTACCAGGTGCTGGGCGCGGAGTTCGGGGGCACCGAGGGCGAGCCGGTGGGCGGGCTCGGGATCCTCGACATCCGCAGCGGGCGCGGGGAGCGGCGCGGGGTCGGCGAGATCGTCGCCGACGTGGACCCGGAGCTCGGCGTGCCCCGGCTCACCGGGTTCGAGAACCACCAGGGGGTCACCTCGCTCGGGCGCGCGGCCCGCCCGCTGGCCCGGGTCACCGTGGGGGTGGGCAACGGCGACGGCACTGAGGGCGCCTACGCGGGCAAGGTGCTCGGGACCTACCTGCACGGCCCCGCGCTCGTGCGCAACCCCGGACTGGCCGACCTGCTGCTCACCTGGGCCGCGGGGCCGCTGGCCCCGCTGGCCCCGGCCGAGGAGAACTGGGCCCGCCTGCTGCGCGAGGAGCGCCTCGCCGCCGTGGCCGGCTAGGGCTGTTCTTGATACACCCGAGCGCCTTCGCGCGGGTCGGTGCTGTTCTTGATACACCCGAGCGCCTCCGCGCGGGTCAGCGCCTAATACACCAGCGCCTGCACGCCGTCGGCCATGATCTCGGCCAGGAACGTCGACGCGCCGGCGATGCGGATCCCCTCGATCGTGTCGCCGACCGTGATGCCCCGGCGCGACGCGCACTGGGTGCAGACGGTCACCGCGCCCTCGTCGAGAACCTTGGCCAGCAGCTGCGCGAGCGGTGCCGCATGGGGCAGCGCCACGTCGTCGGCTCGGTCGGGCAGGGCGAACCACGCGGCCTCGCCGGTCAGCCACAGGGACACCTGGAGCCCGCTGGCGACGGCGGTCGCGGCCACGGTGAAGGCCTGGTTGCAGCGTTCCTGGTCGTCCTTGCCGGCGGTAACCTTGACCACGAGTGAGCGGGAACCCATGCACGGCAGCGTAACGCCGAATGCCGAGCCCCGGCGAGCAGCCTGAACTCCTGGGTCCTGCCGGACGCCGTCCCGCGGCCGGTAACTAATATGTAACGGTCCCCATTGGCGTTGCGGGGGTATTGACCCTCATACTCAACGTAAGAACCTATCGCGGAACCGGTTGAGGAGGGCCAGCTCTGACCGGGGGAGGGCGCTCGTGAGTCTCCGGCAACTCTGGCGTGTGGCGCTGCTGATCATCGTGGGATTGACGGTCGCCGGGTGCCTGTCTCCCGATTACACGTACGTGGCGGACACCACCGACAACGCGTACTTCAAGGTGCCGCCGAGCTGGCACCAGGTGAGCACGAGGAGCCTCCAGGCGGTTCAGCTCCAGTTCATCGCCCAGGGCACCTACGTGTGGACCCGGGCCTATGAAGCCTCGCCGTCGCCCTCGGTCGCGGATGTCTTCCTCTCGTCACCGGACCCGGTCGCCTACGCGAGCGTCGTGGACCTGTCCCCGGCCGAGCGGGACAACGTGTCGTACAACATCATGCGGAACTGGATCTGGCCGGTGACGCCGGAGCAGCGCAGCCTCGCGGCTGCCAACCACGCGTTGCCCCCCGGATTCTTCTCGATCCGCGATCAGACAGTTACGAACAGCAGGCACGACCGCGGTGTCCGCGAGGTATTCGGCTACAAGCTCGGCGCGGTTCCTGAGGTGTTCGACCTGACGGTCCTGACCAACACCGACACGAGCAAGCTCTACTTCTTGCTCGTGCACTGCGACATCTACTGCTTCAACACCAACTTGCCCGAGATCGAGAAGGTCGTCGGATCATTCACGGTAGGAAGAGCATCCTGATGCCCTTCCAGCCGCGAAGCCACGGGCCACCGACCCCGATCAGATCGACACGGTTATGACGTCCTTCACGGTCAGGAGCCCACGATGACCATGGTGCCGGCAGACGCTCAGGACGCGGTGCAGCCATCCGGCGGGCGGCCACGTGACGACGAGCGGCGGACCCGCAAGCCCCTCCCGATCTGGGACCGGGTGAAGTTCCTGATCTTGCTGACGCTGGTGTGGTTCCTCCTGGTCTGGACCGCGATGTCCTCCGACCCGCTGGTCGGGTTCGCCGATGCGCTGCGGATCGAGGTCACGGCCGGCCTGTGGGTCTTCGTCCTGATCGGCCTGGAGATGCTGCGCCAGGTGCACTACCTGATCAGCGAGCACTGGGCCCGCTATCACCAGTGGTGGACGAACACGTTCTTCGGCAGCCTCGAGCGGATTACCCATCGCAAGATGTCCGACTGGACCAGGTACCGCATCCGGCGCATAGCCACCTGGGTTTTCTGGATCGCCGTGGTCGCGTTCGTCATCGGCAAGGCGACGCACACAGCCAACCCCTCGCTGATCCTGCAGGCCGTGTGGCATGCCCTGCCGTTCGTGGCGCAGCTCCTGGTCATCCTGCTGTTCGTGGTGCTCCAGTTCGCGGCCATCTTCTGGTTCCTGTCCCGGGGCGGCGTCGACGTCTACTACCCGGACGACATCAAGACCCGGTTCTCCGACGTCTGGGGCCAGGACCACGTGCTCGAGCGGGTCAAGGAGAACATCCTCTACCTGGAGGATCCGGAGCAGATCGAGTCCAGGGGCGGCTACGTTCCTGGCGGGATCCTGCTCTGGGGCCCGCCCGGCACCGGCAAGACGCTCATGGCCGAGGCGGTGGCGGGCGAGACCGGCAGGCCGTACGTGTTCGTGGACCCGGGCGCGTTCATCAACATGTTCATGGGCGTCGGCATCCTCAAG
>DASYXX010000570.1:0-1620 GCA_035934395.1 Streptosporangiaceae bacterium | reverse complement strand
TACGACCCCGCCCAGGCCCGGATCGAGGCCGAGTCTGTGAAGGCCATCGACGAAAAGTACCGCGACAACACCGATCCCGAGTTCCGCGCTCGGGCTCTGATCATCAAAGAGCAGCGGTCGGAGCTCGTCAAGCACCACCTGTGGGTGCTGTGGACGGACTACTTCAAGCCACCGCACTTCGAGAAGTACCCGCAGCTGCATCAGCTGTTCAACGAGGCGACCAAGCTGGCGGGCGCCGCTGGTACCAAGGGCAGCACGGACGTGGCCACGGCCGACCAGTTGCTCGCTAAGATCGAAGAGATCTCGAAGATCTTCTGGGAGACGAAGCAAGGCTGACGCCACGCTAGGACGGATCGAGCCAGCCGGAGGATCACGCGGGCCGCAACCCAGCGGGTCCTCCGCTGGCACCGGGGGCTGTTCCTGCCCGGGCGCGGCTACCGCGCGCGACCTGGTGTAACTCGGTGTCACCAGGCGCAGGCCGCGTGCCGTGTCCGCGCAACAACTCGAACACGGTAAGTTGCAGGCAGACGAAGGCCAGGCTGAGCGGGGGCACGGCCTGGCGGTGTGGGAGGGCACACGTGAGCGAAGATACGAGCGCGTCGGCGACGAGGACCACGGCCACGACCGCAGCGCGCGACGTGGTCGCGGACGAGGCGTCCGACACGGAGGACGAGGCGCGTGCGCACGGGCCGGGGGGGTCCAGAGCGGAGGCGGCCGGTACCGGTGATGCTGGTGCGGCGACGCCGGGCAGGCCGGTGCTCGACCTGAACCCCGCGACGTCGGGCGCCGCGGTGTCGGGGGCGGCGGTGTCGGGGGCGGCGGGCGACCGCCGCGAGACCAAGGATCAGGTGACGGTGCGCTTGCCGGCCGAGGGCGCCTACCTGTCTGTGCTGCGCACGGCCACGGCGGGGCTGGCCGCGCGCCTGGACTTCACGCTGGACGAGATCGAGGACCTGCGGATCGCCGTGGACGAGGCCTGCGCCATGCTGCTCAGCCAGGCCGTGCCTGGCGCCAGCCTGGAATGCGCCTTCACGCTGGGCCACGACGTCATGACCATCGCCGTCACCGCCGCCTGCCTGGCTCCGCAGCAGCCGGCCACGGACACCTTCGCGTGGACCGTGCTCACCGCGCTGGCCGGAAGCGTGGAGGCCCACGTAGGTCCCGGCGACCTGCTGACGATCGTGCTCCGCAAGACCAGAGAGTCGTCGGGGTCGGTGTGACGGGGGAGATCGAGGTCGCCTTGACCGAGGATTTCGATACCGCGGCGGCTGACCAGGCCGAGGACCTGGAGGTCGGCGACGCCGACGGCCAGGCGGCGGTCATGGAATTCGATGACGGCGACACTGTGGACATCGAGGGCGTCGTCGAGGGCGCCGTCGAGGGCGCCGCGACCGTAGACGTGGAGGTCGCGCTGGGCGCCGCGCGGATCCAGCATGCCGCGCGGGAGCGGGGGCGGGCCCGGGAACTTTTCGAGCAGCTCGCGGCGCTGCCGGCCGGCGACAAGGAGCGGCAGCGCATCCGCGGCGAGCTGGTCGAGCTGCACCTCCCGCTGGTCGAGTACCTGGCGCGCAGGTTCAGGAACCGGGGTGAGTGGCTTGACGACCTGACCCAGGTGGCGAC
>DASYXX010000692.1:0-7907 GCA_035934395.1 Streptosporangiaceae bacterium | reverse complement strand
GCGGACCTCGAGCGGATCCTGGAGGCCGGCCGGCGGTCGCCGTCCTCACGGAACTGGCAGCCCTGGGATTTCATCGTGGTCACCGACCGGCGGCAGCTGACCGAGCTGGCGAAGGTCTGGCGCGCAGCCGGGCACGTGGCGCGGTCGGCGGCGACGATCGCGATGATCGCGCCGCCCGATCGCCTGGAGCGCGCGCGGTTCGATCTCGGGCAGGCCGCGATGAGCATCATGCTCGCCGCGGCCGGCCTGGGGATAGGCAGCGGGCACTCGTCGGTCAGCGACCAGGAACTCGCCCGGCAGGTGCTCGGCTTCCCGGAGGACAGGACCTGCGCGTTCCTGATACCGCTCGGCTACCCGGCTGGCCGCCCGCTGGCGCCGATCCGCGTCCCCGACCGGCGGCCGTTCGACGAGGTGGTGCACCGCGGCCGCTGGTAGCGGCCGCGGTGCGTGAAGGCTCAGGAAGGGCGGCGGGGTGGGTCAAGAAGGGCGGCGGGCGGGTCAAGAAGGGAAGCAGTACGAGTCGCTGGACGCGTCGCCGCCCTGCAGCCGCACCTGGTGCGGGCGGCGGCCGCGGAACACGTCGCCCTCGAGGAAGAACCGGTGGTCGAACGCGATCCCGCCGCCGTCCGCGACGTCGAGCTTCGCCATCCACGCCCCGACGCCGCCCGGGTAGAACTGGTCGTCCCACGCCCCGTACAGAGAGTTGGTGAAGTAGACCCGCCTCCCGTCCCGGCTGACCTCGACCATCTGCGGCCCCCCGGAGAGCGGCTGATCCGGCCGGGCCGGGTGGGCGACGCTCCCGGCGATCCCGCCGATGCGCACCGACCCGGTCTCCCGCGGGCGGAACGGATCGGCGACGTCGTACCGCTTCAGCTCGCCGGTGCCCCAGCACGACACGTAGAGCGACTGGTCGTCGACGGACAGGGCCAGGTCCGTGATCAGCGGCGGAACGGCGCCGAAGCCCTGCAGGAGCGGCGGCAGGCCGGCGGGATCGGCCGGCTCGGCCGGGATCGAGATCACCTTCTGCGCAGCCCACCGGCCGCCCTCACGGTGCCAGAGCCATATCGAGGCGGACAGGTCCTCGACGCTGACGACCACGCCGACGAAGCCGTAGGTCTGCGTCGGGTTGTGCGCCGGGCGCAGCTCGAGCGCCATCTGATGCTGGTCGCCCAGGTCGACGGTCTGCACGTTGCGGCGGGTCTTCATGTCCCAGAAGTGCAGTCGGTGGCCGTACTTGCGGCCGAGCAGCAACTCCGGCACGATCCCGTCCTCGATCATGGACGGGGTGCCCCACTCCGACGTGATCGCCACGTCGTGGTTGATGTGCCACCAGACGTCGTAGGCGAGGTACTGGTCTCCCCGGTCGGCCTCCCACTGGCCGGTCACCTCGAACGTGTTGTGGTCGAGCAGGGCCACGCCGCCCGGACCCTGGGCGCCGTCGCCGCCGAGGCAGGAGACGAACAGGCCGCCCGGCCCGCAGTGCACGGTGTGCGGGCGCGAGTACCCGGCCCGCTTGCCCAGCTCCTCCGGGCCGAGGACCTTCACGATCTGCGGCTCCTGCGGGGTCTGGATGGTATCGAGCACATAGATCCGGGACGAGCGCAGCCCGGGGACGATCAGGTAGCGGCGGTCGCCGTGATCGTGCCCGCCGCCCGGGCAGAGCGCGCTCGAGCAGGCGTTCCAGCCGAAGTGGTGCAGCTCGTCACCGAGGTTGGTCAGCTCGGTGAAGCCGACGACCGAGCCGTAGCCAGGGCCTTGCGGATCGACGTTGACCACCGCGATCGCGTCGGGCTGGTCGGCCGGGCGGGAGAACGTCGCGACGTACGCGAGCCTCTCCGGCGGCGCGGCCGCCGCGTCCCGCGGCGAACGGTAGAAGGTCGGATCGTGATGCTCGTGATGCCCTTCGGTCATGGCGGATATCCTTCACAGTCGGCCGGCAAGGCGGGAAAAGCGCGCCCACCAGTCCTGGGGGCAGCTTAAGCGCAGCGCGGATCCGCAACCCCGGCGGGCCGTCCGCCGTCTGGAATTACGGGTAGCGGGATGCGCGAGCCGCGCGCGGGGCGTTAGCTATTCGTAATGGACCGGGCGCCGTGGAGGGGCTGGCGAGGCGGGTGGGGGCTCGCGGAGAGGCAGGCCGTTGCACAGCAGACCACCGCGCCGGACCCGGGGCCGCAGCGCGATCATCGCGGCGGCCGTGGCGGTAGCCTGCGCGGCGAGCGCGGCGGCAGGGTATCTCGCGTTCTCGTCGCGCGGCTCGCGCGGCTCGCCTGGCTCGGCGGCCAGCGGGAGCACGTCGTCTCCGCGAGCAGGCGATTCGTCCCGGGCCGCGAGCACGCCGAAGGGCCAGACGACAGGGAGCCGGCCCGCGGCGCTGCCCAGGCTCTCGCTCGCGCAGCTGGCCGGCCAGCGGGTGATCTACAGCTACGGTGGCCTCACCCCGCCGCCCGCGCTGCTCAGGCTGATCAGCCACGGCGAGGTCGCCGGCGTCATCTTCTTCGGCCCGAACATCTCGAGCCAGGCGCAGATCGCCGGGGTCATCACCGAGCTCGAGCAGGCGAACGCCAGCCCGATGAACCCGGTCCGGGCGCCGCTGCTGTTCATGACCGACCAGGAGGGCGGCATCGTCCGCCGCATGGCCGGCGCGCCCTTTCTCTCCGAGCGGCAGATCGGCGACTCGGCCGACCCCGCGGCCGCCGCCACCGAGGCCGGCTCCGGCGCCGCGCTGAACCTGCGCGGCGTCGGCATGAACGTCAACCTGGCGCCGGTCCTCGACGTGTATCGCCAGCCGGGCGACTTCGACGACCAGAACGGGCGGTCCTACAGCACGAATCCCGGTGCCGTCTCCCTGCTGGGCACGGACTTCATCACCGCACAGCAGCGCGGGGGCGTCGCGGCCACGGCGAAGCATTTCCCCGGCCTCGGCGCGGCGGCCAGGCAGGAGGATACCGACAAGGTGCCGGTCACCCTGAGCCAGCTGGCCAGCGAGATCAGGGCCACCGATGAGCTGCCGTACAAGACGGCGATCGCCGCCGGGGTCAAGCTGATCATGGTGTCGTGGGGGGTGTACCCGGCGCTCGCCCCCGGCCGGCCGGCCGGGCTGTCGCCGGTCATCGTCGGCGGCGAGCTCCGGCAGCGGCTCGGGTTCGCCGGCGTGACGATCACCGACGCGCTCGAGGCGGGGGCGCTCCAGCCGTTCGGCGGCATACCGAAGCGGAGCCTGCTGGCCGCCCAGGCCGGGATGGACCTGATCCTCTGCTCGGGAAAGAACTACACCGAGGGCGTGCAAGCGGCGGCCGCCCTGGAGCAGGGCTACCGCGACGGTCAGCTGGGGCGGGCGGCGTTCACCGCCGCGGTGCAGCGCGTGCTCGCCCTGCGCGCCGGCCTCAGCCGCTAGGGTCGGCGGGCCGGTTCCGGCGGCCGAGCGTTACGTACGCATATATGCCGCCGAGGAACACCAGGATGGCCGAGAGGAACAGCGCGGCGCGCAGACCCGCGTAGAAGGCGTTGTACGCGGCGTGCGTCATCTCCGTGATCAGCGTGGCCTGGCCCGCCCCCGCCCCGCCCACCGCGGCCTGGCCGCTGCCGCCAGTGAGGCCGCCAGTCTCGATGATCTTGATCGCGATCGCCTGGAAGGTGACGGGGATGTGCAGCGCGTTCATGCTGGCGGTCAGGCTGGACCGGAGCTGGGCGTTCACCAGCGCGCCCAGGATCGCCACGCCGGTCACCGCGCCGATCTCGCGGCTGGTGTTAGTGGCGGACGCGGCCATGCCAGAGCGTTCGGGCGGGACCGCGCTGAGGGCCGAGGAGGTAACCGGGACGACCGTAGTCCCGACGCCGATGCCGACCAGCGTGAGAGACAGGGCGAGCGGGGCATACGAGGGGTTCGGGTTGAGCGTGACCGTGGTCAGCAGCAGCCCGGCGCTGAACAGCAGGCACCCTATCAAGATCGACGACCCTGCCCCGGCCGTGGTCGTCCAGCGGCCAGCCAGCAACGCGGCGAGGATCATCAGCACGGTCATTGGCAAGAAGGTCAGGGCGATCTTGTAGCCGGTCTCGTTGGCCACCTCGTAGAGGTACAGGGCGGTGAAGAAAAACACCGCGAAGGTTGCGAAATAGGCACAGAACGCCACAATGTTGGCGGTGAGGAACCGGGGGACGCGCAGATACTTCAGGTCGAGCAGCGGATGGGCCGCGCGGCTCTCCCGGTAGAAGAACGCGACCGCGGCCGCCGCGGACACGCACAGCAGCGCGATCACGCTGGGCGCGCCGAAGCCGTCGTTCTCGGCGTCGATCACCGCGAACGTGAAGGCGGTCAGCGCGGCGGCGCCCAGTACCGTCCCGGAGATGTCGACCCGGTGCGCGTCCGGGTCGGAGTTCTCCGGCAGCACGATCATCCCGGCGATCAGGGCCGCCAGGCCGAACACCACGTTGAACCAGAAGATCGCGCGCCAGCTGTCCACGTTCGGCCCGGGCGGCAGGCCAGGAACCGTGGGCGGCGCGGACCCCGCAATCGAGGTCCACAGGCCGATGAGCGCCCCGCCGATGACTGGGCCCAGCGCGAGGGCCAGGCCGGACACGGCCGTCCACACGCCGATGGCCCGCGCGCGGATCTTCTCGTCGGTGTAGAGGTGCCGCAGCATCGACAGGGTGCCAGGCTCGCTGGCGGCGGCCCCGAAGCCCATGATCGCCCGGCCCGCGATCAGCGTCTGGACGTTCGGGGCCAGCGCCGACAGGACCGACCCGGCGCAGAAGATCCCGGCCCCGATCAGCATGACCCGCTTGCGCCCGAACTCGTCGCTCACCATGCCGAACGCAAGCATCGCGGCGGCGAACGTCAGCGCGTACGCGCTGATCACCCACTGCAGGGAGCTGACGCCGGCGGACAGGCCAACCTGCACGCTGCCGAGCCCGACGCTCACGATCGTGTTGTCCAGAAACGTCAGAAACAGGATCGTGCAGAGCACGGCCAGCGCGACCGAGCGCCCGCCGCGACGTGCCGTGGCCTCATGCTCCGGCACGCCGAGCGAGCTGACCATGGGCTAGGCCGCCGACTTGCAGACGGCCGGCGGCTGGTTGCCGTTCTCGAGGGTCAGCAGGACGCAGAAGCTCGCGTCGCCTACCTTCCAGGTGCCGCCCTCGAGCACCGCTACGCCTTTCGTATTCGTCAGCCCGGGCACGGGTGTGCCGAGCAGCAGGATCGAGTAGATCACCGTGGCCTGGGTCGCCGAGGTGACCGTCACCTTCGAGACCGTGGCGCTGGCCGTGGACGCCCCAGGGAAGGCGGCCGAGGACTGGATGGCCGAGGCGAACGCCTGTCCGTTCTGGATCAGGCTGACCCGCTTAGCCATCGGGGTCTTCGGGTTGAAGAACGCGATCCAGTTGGCGGTGATCTCGGCCACGGCATTGCCGCCCGTCGCGGACGCCGAGGGCGAAGCGGCAGACGAGGCCGACGAGGAACCGGCACTGGGGCTAGGTGCCGAGTTTGAGCTAGAAGTTGAACCGCTGCCGCCGCACGCGGCCACGCTAGTGCAGACGGCGCACAGCAGCATGATCAGCGGGATGGAGAGCCGGGTCTTCACTCGGACATTCTCCAGCCTTCGCCCGGCACTGGCGATGTGGTGCCTGACGGTCACGTCAGCGTGGCGGCGTGATCGGGCACGTAGGTCTGCATCTCCCGCGGCGCCCGCACGTACCCCTGGGACAGCGGGCGAGACGGCAGCGTGATCGGAGCCGGCTGCACGTCGTGGTAGGGAAGAGTGGACAGCAGGTGCGAGATCATGTTGATCCGGGCCCGCCGCTTGTCCTCGCTCTCCACGACGTACCACGGGGCCTCCGGGATATCGGTGTGCACGAACATCTCGTCCTTGGCCCGCGAGTAGTCCTCCCATCTCGTGATCGACTGCAGGTCCATGGGGGACAGCTTCCAGCGCCGCATCGGGTCCTCGAGCCGGGCCTGGAACCGGCGTTGCTGCTCCTCGTCGCTGACCGAGAACCAGTACTTCCGCAGCAGGATCCCGTCCTCGACGAGCAGCCGCTCGAAGATCGGGCATTGATGCAGGAACCGGTGGTATTCCTCCTTGGTGCAGAACCCCATGACATGTTCCACCCCGGCGCGGTTGTACCAGCTGCGGTCGAACAGCACCACCTGGCCCGCCGTCGGCAGGCGGTCGACGTAGCGCTGGAAGTACCACTGCGCCTGTTCCCGCTCGGTCGGCGCGGGCAGCGCGACGATCTGGACCACGCGGGGGTTGAGGTACTGGGCGACCCGCTGGATCGTGCCCCCCTTGCCCGCCGCGTCACGCCCCTCGAAGATCACCACGATCCTGGCGCGCTCCGACCGCACCCACTCCTGCACCTTCATCAGCTCGCCCTGCAGGCGGTACAGCTCGGTCTCGTACAGCGCCCTCGGCAGCCGCCTCGCGGCGTCCGGCTCCGCCGATCCCTGCCCGGCCTCGGGCTCCGTCATCGCCCCTGGCGCCGCGGCCCCCGCCGCCCGCTCGGCCATACCGCCCTTACCTCCGGTACCGCCCTTACCTCCGGTACCGCCCTTACCTCCCGTACCCCTCTTACCGGCCACTGACGCACCTCCCGCGCAAGCCCTCTGTGACCATCCTGCCCCGACTGGCAAGGGCCGGCTCTAGCCTGCTCAACTGGCCGCAGATTCCTTGATCATCGTCACTTTCCCCCCCGTTCCGGTCAATTCCTCGGGTGGTATGCCCGGAATATGAGCACCGAAAGGGGGAAGAGTCGACCAGTCGCGTTGGCGGGGTGGTGCGTTGGCCGGGGTGGTGCGTGGGCGCGCTCGGGTAGCTCGGCGGTATCCGGGCTGTTACGGCCCCGGCATCAGCCCGTGCTCTGGGAACACCGCCGCCCGGGTGGCCATGATCGCCTGGTCAACGGGCTCGGCCGGGTCGTACCCGGACTCGAAGTCGGCGTACCGCGCCGGGGCTCCCTCGGTCATGACCTCGGGTGCCTCGCGGCCGATGCGCCGGGTCGCGTAGTCCCGCCAGGCCGCCGGGATCGGCGCCTCGGGGTCGACCGGCCGGCCGGCCGCCTCCGCGAGCAGGTGCGTCCAGGTCCTGGGGACGACCTGGAGCAGCTCGTAGCCGCCGCCCCCGGTCAGCAGCCAGCGCCCGCCCGCGGCCTCGTGGGCCAGCTGGTGAATCGCGGCGTGCGCGGCGCGCTGCGCGTCGATGGTCAGCTCCAGGTTCGCGAGCGGGTCCATCCAGTGGGTGTCGCAGCCGTGCTGGCTGACCAGGACGGTCGGCCGGAACGCGCGCACCAGCGGCGGCACCACGGCGTGGAAGGCGCGCAGCCAGCCCGCGTCCCTGGTTCCGGCGGGCAGCGCGACGTTGACCGCCGATCCGAGCGCGCCAGGACCGCCGGTCTCGTTGGGTCTACCCGTACCCGGGAAAAGGGTCGCCGGGCTCTCGTGCAGGCTGATCGTCAGCACCCGCGGGTCGGCGTAGAAGGCGGCCTGCACGCCGTCGCCGTGATGCACGTCGATGTCGACGTAGGCGATCCGCTCCGCGCCGGCCTCCAGCAGCCACGCGATCGCGATCGCCGGGTCGTTATACACGCAGAACCCGCTCGCGTTCCCGCGCATCGCGTGGTGCAGGCCGCCCGCGATGTTCGCGCCGTGCTGCGCCCGGCCGGTCCAGACCGCGCGGGCTGCTGCCAGCGTCGCGCCCGCCACCCGCGCCGACGCGTCGTGCATGCCGGGGAACACCGGGTCGTCGGGGGTGCCGAGGCCGAAGCGCAGCAGCGAGACATCGGGGCGCCACCAGCCCGGGGGCGGCTCGTCCGGCGCCCCGTCCGCCGTCCCAGCGCCCGCCGTCCCAGCGCCCGCCGTCCCAGTGCCCGCCGTCCCAGCGCCCGCCGTCCCAGTGTCCGCCGTCCCAGCGCCC
>DASYXX010000552.1:0-14471 GCA_035934395.1 Streptosporangiaceae bacterium | reverse complement strand
GATGAGTGGATCCGCTCCCGCGTCGGCATCGTCAGCCGCCGGATCGCCGGTCCCGAGGAGACCGTCGAGGACATGGGGGTGCAGGCCGGCGGCAAGGCGCTGGCCGCCAGCGGCCTGTCCCCCGCCGACATCGACCTGGTGATCGTGGCCACCTGCACCCCGGAGGTCATGATCCCCAACACCGCGGCCAGCGTCGCGACCCGGCTGGGGATCCGGGCTCCCGGCGCCTACGACCTGAATGCCGCCTGCGCGGGCTTCTGCTACGCGCTGGCCACCGCGAGCGACGCGGTGCGCAGCGGCAGCGCCCGGCACGTGCTGGTGATCGGCGCCGAGAAGCTCTCCCAATGGGTCGACTGGACCGACCGCTCGACCTGCATCATCTTCGCCGACGGTGCCGGCGCCGCGGTGGTGAGCCCGGTGACCGACCCGGATGCCACCCCCGGCATCGGGCCCGTGGTGTGGGGCAGCGACGGCGGCATGGCCGACAAGATCTACATCGCCGACCGGTACTCGTTCATCCACCAGGAGGGACAGGCCGTGTTCCGGTGGGCCACCACCGCGCTGCACCCGGTCGCGAAGAAGGCTTGCGAGCGGGCCGGGGTGGACCCGGCCGAGCTGGCCGCGTTCGTCCCGCACCAGGCGAACCTGAGGATCGTCGAGGCGATCGCGCGCAGGCTCGGCGCGCCGCAGGCGCTGGTGGCCGACGACATCGTGACCGCGGGCAACACCTCGTCGGCGTCCATCCCGCTGGCCCTGTCCCGGATGCTGGAACGCGGCGAGATCCCGTCGGGCGCCCCCGTGCTGCTGCTCGGCTTCGGCGCTGGCATCTGCTACGCGGGCCAGGTGATCACGGTACCCTGACCGGGCTCAGGTTCCCGTATACCGGGATGCGTCCCCTGTACAAGAGAACGAAAACCGACGAAGGAGTGCATAACCCATGGCCATGACCGATCAGGAGATCCTGGAAGGCCTCGGCGAGATCATCGACGAGGTGGCTGGCGTTCCCGCCGACCAGGTCACGCCGGACAAGACGTTCGTCGACGACCTGGACATCGACTCACTGTCGATGGTCGAGATCGCGGTGGCGGCCCAGGACAAGTTCGGCGTAGAGATTCCCGACGACCAGCTCAAGGACCTCAAGACCGTCCAGGACGTGATCGATTACGTCCGCCGGTCGTCCGTGTCAGCCTGAACGGGACATACGCGCGAGCAGAACTGAGGAGCACGATCGCAGTGAGTACAGACCGGACGAGCGTCGTCGTCACCGGGCTCGGCGCGATCACGCCGGTGGGCGCCGACGTCGCCTCGACCTGGGACTCGCTGCTGGCCGGGCGCAGCGGCGTGACCAAGCTGACCGAGGACTGGGCCGCCGAGCTGCCCACCCGGATCGCCGCCTGGGCCGCCGCCGATCCGGCCACGCTCGTCGACCGGGTCCAGGCCCGCCGCATGGACCGCTGCGAGCAGTTCGCGCTGGTCGCGGCCCGCGAGGCCTGGGCCGACGCGGGAACCCCGCAGGTCGAGCCGGAGCGCCTCGGCGTGGTGATCTCCAGCGGCATCGGCGGCGTGGCGTCGACGCTGGCCGCCTACGACACGCTGCGGGAGAAGGGCTGGCAGCGGCTGTCGCCGTTCACCGTCCCGATGCTGATGCCGAACGGCGCCGCCGGGTGGATCAGCATCGAGCTCGGGGCCCGCGCCGGCGTGCACACGACGGTCAGCGCGTGCGCCTCCGGCGCCGAGGCGATCGGCTACGGGATGGAGATGATCAGGTCCGGCCGCGCCGACGTGGTGCTGGCCGGCGGAACCGAGGCCGCGATCATCCCGCTGAACATCGCCGCGTTCGCGGCCATGCGGGCCCTGTCGACGCGCAACGACGAGCCGGAACGCGCGTCGCGCCCGTTCGACAGGGGCCGGGACGGGTTCGTGCTCGGCGAGGGCGCCGGCATGGTCGTGCTCGAGTCCGCCGAGCACGCGGCGCGCCGCGGCGCCACCGTGCACGCGGTCGCCGCGGGCGTCGGGTACTCGGCCGACGCGCACCACATCGCCCAGCCGGAACCGGACGGCACCGGGGTGGTGCTCGCCATCCGCCGCGTGCTGGCCGACGCCGGCCTCACCGCCGACCAGGTGACGCACGTCAACGCGCACGCCACCTCGACGCCGGCGGGTGACGTCGTGGAGTGCCAGGCGATCGCCGCGGCGCTCGGACCGGCGGCGGCCGGGGTCGTGGTCTCGGCGACCAAGTCGATGACCGGTCACCTGCTGGGCGGCGCGGGCGCGGTCGAGTCCGTGGCCGCGATCCTCGCCCTGCGCGAGCGGATAGCCCCGCCCACCATCAACCTGGAGGACCCCGACGACGATGCCGGAACCCGCATAGCGACCGAGCCGACCAAGCTGCACCCCCGGGGCACCGCCCCGATGGCCGTGCTGAACAACTCGTTTGGCTTCGGCGGGCACAATGTCGCGCTGGCCTTCACCGCGGCCTGACCCGGCCGCGCCCGCCGGCCCGCTCGCGCACGCGGCCCCCGCCGCGCCCGCCGGTCCTAGCCCGCACGCCGACCCCGGCACGCCCGCTCGACCCGAGGAGACCGACGTGACCCTTCTGGACAGCCGACCCGCCGTCGCCGCGGCCCGCGCCGCGGACCCCCGGGACCCGCGGACACGCCTGGAGTCCCTGTTCGACCCCGGTTCGCTGGCGCTGCTGACCCCCGAGGACACCAGCGGCGTGCTCGCGGGGACCGGCAGCATCGACGGCCTGCCCGCCGTGGCGTTCGCCAGCGATCCCCGGCTCCAGGGCGGCGCGATGGGCAGCGCGGGCTGCGCGGCGATCGTCACCGCCTACGACCATGCGATCGACACCGGAGCGCCGATCATCGCGCTGTGGCACTCCGGCGGCGCCAGGCTGCGCGAGGGCGTGGAGAGCCTGCACGCCGTGGGCACGGTGTTCGCCGCGATGACCCGCGCGTCGGGGAAGGTCCCGCAGATCTCGGTGGTGCTCGGCCCGGCGGCAGGCGGTGCCGCCTACGGCCCCGCCCTCACCGACCTGGTGATCCTCTCCGAGCAGGGCCGGATCTTCGTCACCGGCCCGGACGTGGTCCGCAGCGTGACCGGCGAGGACGTGGACATGGAACGGCTGGGCGGCCCGGAGCCGCACAGCCGCCGCTCCGGCGTCGTGCACGTGGTGACCGAGTCCGACGCCGAGGCGCTCGGCCAGGCCCGCCGGCTGGCGCTGCTCCTGGGCAGGCCGGAACCGCGGACGACCGAGCAGGCCGCCGCGGACGACGAGACCGACCTCGCGGCGCTGCTGCCCGAGTCGGCCAGGCGCGCCTACGACGTGCATCCGCTGATCACCGGGCTGCTGGACGACCCGGGGATCGAGCTGCACCCGCGCTGGGCGCCGAACGTCGTCACCACCCTGGGCCAGCTGGCCGGGCGAACCGTGGGCGTTATCGCCAACAACCCGCTGCGGCTCGGCGGCTGCCTGGACGCCACGTCGGCGGAGAAGACGGCCAGGTTCGTGCGGATGTGCGACGCGTTCGGGGTGCCGCTGGTCGTGATCGTGGACGTGCCCGGGTACCTGCCCGGGGTCGGCCAGGAATGGGACGGGGTGGTCCGGCGCGGCGCCAAGCTGCTGCACGCGTTCGCCGAGGCCACCGTGCCCCGGGTCACGCTGGTCACCCGCAAGGCGTACGGCGGCGCCTACATCGCGATGAACTCGCGCTCGCTGGGCGCCACCCGGGTGTTCGCCTGGCCCACTGCGGAGCTGGCCGTCATGGGCGCGGTGGCGGCGGTGAGGATCCTCCACCGGCGTACGCTCGCGCAGGTGCCGGCCGAGGAGCGGCACCACGTCGAGGCCGAGCTCGCCGCCGAGCACGAGCGCGAGGCTGGCGGGCTGTCCCGGGCTATGGCGCTCGGCGTGGTCGACGAGGTGATCGAGCCCGCGAAAACCCGGCAGGCGATCATCAGGGCGATCGCCGAGGCCCCGGCCCGCCGCGGCGCGCACGGCAACATCCCCCTCTAAACCCCGCGCCGCCAGCCGACCCACGCCACCCACTAGTTCAGGAAAGTGGTCAAAAGGTGTCGTTGCAGCAGCACTTTCTGACCACTTTCCGCTGTCGCCTGGGGGCGAGGGCGGCGCCGGAGCTGACGAAGAGGGCGAAACGGGCGACTTAGCGCAGCGTGCCGATGATCGCCCCGCCCGCGCCGGCGACGAGGATCCCGGTCACGGCCAGTTTCGCGGCGCGCGAGCCCGGCGGCGGCATCCGGAACAGCCAGATGCCGATGCTGGCGTTGACCAGGAGGCTCAGCTGGCCGATGGTGAAGCCAACGCCGGTGCCCACCCGCGAGACCAGGCCCAGCAGGGCCAGGTTCCCGATCCCGAACAGGAGCCCGGCCGCCAGGTTAGCGGTGGCGCCCCTGGCCGGCAGCCGCACCGGCTCGCTCCCGGGCAGGACCAGGGCCAGGCCGCCGACCAGCATGCCGACCGCCAGCGGGAAGTTGCTGACCTGCGCCGACACGCCAGCCCACTGCGCTGGCACGAAGTAGCTGCCCCACAGCACCCCGGCGGCAGCCGCCCACACCAGGCCACGGCGATGCTGGCCGGCCGCGCGCGAGACGGGGAGAGACGGCGTGGCGGACCCGGCACATACCACCGGGACCGGCCCGATCGGTCCCGTCGCTGTGCTGGTTACGACGGTCGCGGAGGCCGGGGCCCGGGATCGCTGGCGGCCCGCCTCAAGCCGGGCGCCGGGCGATGGCGCACCGGCAGGGCCCGCGTCCTGCGACCTCACGATCACCAGCACGCCGGCCACGACCAGCACGAGCGCGCCGCCGAGCACGGCGAACCGGGTACCGCTGAGGCCGTCAAGCTCGCCGAACAGAGCCGCTCCCCAGGCGAACGCGACGATGATGTTAAGGGGCGCCCACGAGCCCGCCGCGCGGGCGAGGCCGATGGCCTCGGACGCCCGGAACGCGGAGTAATTCCCCGATGTCCACACGACGCCGCCGACCACCGGCAGCCAAAAGCCCCGCCAGCCCCAGCTGAGATGACCGCCGGCGGCGGCCAGGGCGGCCGCGGCGAACATCACGTTGCCGACCGTTACGTAGAGCGTCCGCGTGCGCTGCGGCACGCCGCGCACGGCCTGGGCCAGCGGTATCCAGGTTCCCCACGACACCACCGTGATCAGCGAGAGAAGTGCGACCACCCTCCCATATTATACTCGTGCTACGAGTAAAATAATGGCATGGCGGCGATGACTGACCGGCGGCGGGCCTCGGCGGCCGTGGCGGTGCTGCGCGCAGTGCATCGTCAGCCCGGCATCGAGCGGGCGGCGGTCGCCCGCAGGCTCTCGCTGACCAGTGGCCTGATCACCGAGACCGTGGCCCGGCTGAGCAGCCTCAACCTGCTCAGCGAGCATCCGGCGCCGCGCACCGGCGCGCGCGGCAGGCCCACGACGACGCTCGGCCCCCACCCGCGCGGGCCGCTGGTGATCGCCGTCGTGATCGGGCACGAGAGGTGGCGGATCGCCGTAGCCCAGCTCGGCGGCACGGAACTCGCCCGGACCGAGCGCCATCACCGGCGGGATTCCGATGAGGTACTGGCGGTCCTGGCCGCCCAGCTGCGATCGCTTCGTCGGCGCCACGGCCTGCGCATCCGGGCCGTCGCGGTGTCGGTCCCCGGCACAGTGCGCGACAATCGGCTGGCCGAGGCCGCCAACCTCGGCTGGAGCGACGTCGACCTGTCCATGCTGTGGCCGTCCGACCGCGGCGCCCGGCCGTTCCTGGCCGGGAACGACGCGACGTTTGCCGCCGTCGCCGAGGCCCGACGGGGCGCGGCGGCCGGCGCGACGTCGCTGGTGCATCTGTTCATGGAAGCCGGCCTCGGTGGCGCGGTCATCGAGGACGGCAGGCTCGTGCTCGGCGCCCTCGGCACGGCGGGCGAGTTCGGGCACATGCCGTTCGGCGACCCGGCCCAGCCCTGCCGCTGCGGTGCGCGGGGATGCTGGAACACCGCCATCGAGGGCGCGGCGATCGCGCGCTTGCTGAACCAGCCACCTCCCGCCGACGAGGTCAGCTACAGCCGCCAGGTCTTCGCCGCCGCGCGGGCGAGGCTCGTTCCCGGGGCGCCCCCGCCAGCCGAATTCACCGCGGTGCAGGCCGTCGCTCGCTCGGTCGGGTCCGGCGCAGCCGGCCTGGCCAACGCCCTGGACCCGGGCGTCATCACGCTGGGCGGGCTCGGCCGGGACCTGCTGGACATCGCCGGCGACCAGGTTTACCCCGCCTACCTGGCGGGACTCATGACGTTCCGGCGCGCGAGCCCTCCGCCGCTCCTGCCCGCCCGCTTCGGCGACGATGCGCCGCTCGTCGGCGCCCTTGAGGAAGCCTTCTCGGCCATGCTCACCGACGAGGGCCTGCGCGCCTGGTCCTCGGCCAGGCGGCCGTGACCGCGCCTACTGGGCCACTGGCCAATTGATCGGGCAGGGACCGCGGGTGGAGCCTGGGTATGCTCAGCCGGAACCCGCCGCGCCTTGGCTGGCGCAGCGCTGCCGTGCGGGAAGGGAGCAGCGCAGGTGAGACCGACATCCGTTCCGGAGTTGCTGCGTCGTGGTGCCGGGGCCGTGGCGGTCGGCCGGGTGGCGCTCGGCCTGACCGCCCTGGCCTGGCCGTCGGTGCCAGCCCGCCCGTGGGTGGGCGCAGCAGCGGACAACGTGGCCGCACGAGTGTTCGGGCGGGCTCTCGGAGCGCGCGACCTCGCCATGGGCCTGGGCGCGCTGACGGCGCTGCGGCACCCGGCCGCCGAGCCGGGGTCGGCCCGCGCGTGGGTCATCGCGGGTGCCTTGTCCGACGCCCTCGACGTGGCCGCCACCCTGTCCGCGTGGCACGAGCTACCGCGCACGGGCAGATGGCTGGTCGCCGCCTCGGCCGGAGGCGCGGCCCTGGCCGGCGTCGGCGGGGCGCTGGCTCTGCGCCACGGCAGCTCGGCAACTCTCGTGGTAGCTGACACGGCAGACGGCCACCGTGGCGATCACGGCCCATAGGCCGCCCAGCGTGTCGTCGGTCCTCGACACCGAGTGGACGCGGGCCAGGCCGTGCGTCACCAGCCAGTAGCTGAGAACGGAGGCGAGGGCCAGGACGGCGCAGTCCAGGACGGCCACCCTGACCTCGGCCGCGCTGAGGCGTCGTCCTGGTGCCATGGCGTCCTTCCGGGCCGGTTGCTACGTTCACATCGTTATGGAGCCCATGGTGCCGGAGCTGGTCGCGGCCGCAACCGGGCGGGCGAGATCCGTCGGCTTCGACCTGTCCTGCGAGCCTGCCGTCGGGGGCCTGCTGGCCGTGCTGGCCGCGCATCTGCCCGGAGGGAGCCGGATCCTGGAACTGGGAACCGGCGCCGGCGTGGGCACGGCGTGGCTCGTATCCGGGCTGCTGCCGCGGACCGACGTCACGGTTACCACGGTGGAGCACGACCCGCAGACCGCGCAGCTGGCCGCGCAAGGCAGCTGGCCTGGTTTTACCGACCTGCGGCGCGGCGACGCGCTGGACGTGCTGCGCGAGGGTGGCGGCTTCGACCTGATCTTCGCTGACGCCCCGGGCGGGAAACATGAGGGCCTTGATCTCACGATCGCCGCCCTCAATCCCCGCGGCCTGCTTGTCGTCGACGACATGACCCCGGTCCCGCAATGGCCTGCGGAGTTGCGCGGGAGGCAGGCCGAGGTCCGGCGGGCCCTCCTGGCCAGTCCGCTGCTCACCTCGGTCGAACTCACCTGCGGCTCGGGGGTCATCGTCTGCGCTCGCCGCACCTAGCGCGGGTCAGCCTGGTGGTGTCCATTCAGGATCGCGCCCGAACCAGCCCGCCAGCCGCTGGTATATCGGCGCGTCCGCCGGCACAGCCACCTCGGGCCCGAACGCCTTGTCCGGGCCCCGGAACTCGGGGCGGAGCATCTGTCGCGACCAGCTGAGCGCGTGACCGGCCAGGGCCGGGTCGAGGTCGGCCTGCTGGGCGGTGGCCCGGGCCAGGTCCCAGCCGTGCATCGCGAGCTCGGCGATCTGCTGGTCGGCGCGGCCGCGCAGCGGTGCCTGCCCGCCGCCTGGCATCCGGGCCGGCCGGTCGAGGTCGGCGGCCTGCCACACGTCCATGAGCCGCGCCGCGCCGGCCCGGAACTCAGCCGCCCAGTCCTCGCCGAGCTCGTCGGCCGGCAGTTGCCAGTCCGCGATCTCGCCCCGGGCCGAGACCAGGAAGTTGCGCAGGTCCTGCCCGACCACGTGGCGGACGAGCGCTCGCACGTCCCAGGCCGGGCACGGCGTGGCCAGCCCCGCCTGGCGCGGCGAGATGGCGGCGATGATGGCGCCGGTCTGGTCGAGGGACCGCGCGACCAGCCCCAGAACGTCGGTGTCCGAAGTCACGGGCCTCATCCTCTCAGGCCCGCGGGCCGAGGGTCGTGAACGCATATCCCGGCGAGGACGGGCTGAGAACGCTCACCGCCGGCGCGGCCGACCAGACCGCGGCCAGCTCCTCGGCAACGGCCGCCAAGAGCTCCTTCATGTCCGCGAGCGCCGTGGCGTGCATGGCTTCCGCGACGATCAGGGCCGCCGTGGTCGAGTCCCGCACGGCCGACCGGCCGCTCTGCCGGTTCGTCCAGCGCCGGGCGTGCGCCTGGCGCGCCTGGTCGGCGAAGATGACCTCCCCGGGCTGGGGGTGCTCGACGTCACTGGAGAACGTGAGGTACTCCTCGTCACCGACGGCGTACCGCACCTCGAGGTCGCCGGCGACCTCGGCGACGTCGAAGACGGCCACCGGGATCGCGAAGGCCAGCGAGACGGCGTTGCACAGGTCGACCAGCGGGTGCAGCGACGGGAGAGCTCCCTCCTTGCGGAACCGTCGCAGCAGTGACTCGGCGGCGCATCGGTACTGGGTCGGCCGGAGCCCCATCCTGGAGAACGCGCGCCGCCAGGCCTGGATCTCCGGCATCTCCCCTTCCGCGCCCTCGGCCAGCCGGGACCGGGCCGCGGCGGTGAACCTGGCGGTGCGCGCCGCGACCGACACGTCGGGTGTGATGCCCTCGACGAACATGATCCCGGGCACCAGCTCGGGAAAGTCACGCCAGATCTCGCCGGAGTGCTGAAAAAGCACGAGCAGGCCCCGGCCTAGGACGGATCCGGCCTGGCTTTCGACTGACCGACCTCGATCAGGTGGCCGTCCGGGTCGCGGATATAGGCGCGGATCTCGGAGGCGTGATCCTTGGGCTCGGTCAGGAACTCCGCACCCCGGGCCGACCACTCCGCGTAGCACGCGGCGATGTCGGCGACCCTGAGGTTGAGGAACGCGCTGGTCCGGTCCGGGTCGTCCGGCGGAGCGAGCGTCACCGCGGGCTTGTCATCGGTCGGGCCGCCGCCCACGTTGAGGATGAGCCAGCTGTTGGCCAGCCGCATGATGACCGGGTCCCGTTCCAGCACGACCTTCGCGCCGAACACCGAGGCATAGAAGTCGCGGGACCGGTCCTGGTCGGAGACCACAAGGAAATGGGTGACGACGAACCCGCTCTCGGGGGCGGGGAAGTCGCTATCGCTCATGTTGAATCCTCCGCGTCGGGTTGACCGTCCGAGCCGCGCTGGCGCATACCGCCCACCCTAGGGAGGCCGCGGACCGCGCGTCGGCGCGGGGTGGCCGGGAGCGCGGGGCGGTGCGGGGCGCCTAGATGGACCTGCGGGGCGTGCGGGGCGTGCGGGGCGTGTGGGCCGCGGGCTACAGGCCGTTGGGGAACGTGATCGACTCCGGGGAGACGAGCGGTCTGCCGACCTCGAGCTGGATCTGGGCGTGCGCGTTAAGCGGGATGTTGCGGGGGTTGCCCTGGTACACCTGGCCGTTGTAGATCGCGGTGACGTGCCCCGTGGCCGGGCCGACCTGGTCGGGCCCGAGCGGCTGGCCCCAGTCGTCGAAGAAGTCGCCCAGCGTGTAGGTGCGATGAATCGGCGACTCGATGTGGATGATGCCGTCGGGGGCGTGTGTGTGCAGCCAGTAGAAGCACGTGCCGCTGGTGATGAACGGGCCGCCCCGCGTGTTCTGCGCCTGAGCCCCGGGGATCCCGATCGCGGCGGGAACCTGGCGGGGCGTGCCGTTCACGAAGATGGTCAGGTGCGCGTGGATGTGGAAGATGGTCTGCTCGTTGGTCTGGCAGCTGATGCCGTCGACGGGCTGGCCTGTGGCGCTCGTGGCGGTGCCGGCCAGCGCGGCGGCGCCCGGCACCGGAACGGTTTCCGAGCCGGCCGGCCCGGGCGACGGTGCCGCGCTGAGCGTGCCGAGCGTGCTGAGGCTGGCGAGCTTCAGCCCTGGCGGCGCCGGCGCTGGCCGGCCGCTGGTGACCGCCAGCGTGATGCCCACGGCCGCCGCGGCCACGACTACTACCCCGCCCGCTCCGGCCAGCCAGCGCCGGCGCCGCCGCCGCCGCGCCTCCAGCGCCCTCATCTGCGCGAGCTTCTCCCTGGCCTGCTGTCGGTTTCTGTTGCCCTTGGCCACGGTGCTATCTCCTGGACAGGGTTTTACTGCCTACGTACGTAGATAGTAGCGTAGCGAGGGCGGCGACCAGTGTCGGCCCTATGCTGGCAGCCAGGAACGCAGGGAGGTAGCGTGCGCGGCTTCGGCGACCTGGAAGGTGTGATCATGCACAGGGTGTGGGACCGTGACGGCCCGGTGACCGTGCGCGAGGTGCTCGACGAACTGCAGCAGGAGCGGGCGATCGCGTACACCACCGTGATGAGCACGATGGACAACCTGCACCGGAAGGGATGGCTCGCCCGGGTCAAGGACGGCAAGGCGTACCGCTACACCGCGACCGCCAGCCGCGAGGAATACAGCGCGCGCCTGATGCGCGAGGCGCTGGCCGGCGGCGGGGACACCGAGGTGGTGCTGAGTCACTTCGTCGCCGAGATGGACGGTCAGGATTCCGAGGTGCTTGCCGCGGTGGTGCAGCGGCTGGCCGGACGGCGGCCGGGGTGAGGCCCGCGCTGCTGGTGCTCGGCTACGCGCTGGCCGTGGCGTGGTGCGCGCCGGCGCTGCTCATGCGGCTGACCGCCCGCGGCATCAGCCCTCGCCTGGGCCTGGCGGCCTGGTCGACCGCGATGGCGAGCGTGCTGGCGTCCGCCCTGGTGGCGCTCCAGTTCCTGATCCGTGCGGCCGTCGCGGGCTGGCCCGGGCTCGCCGAGGCCGTCTGCCGCTCGGTCGAGGGCGGATCGTGCGCCCCGGCGGTGTACCGGAGCGCGATCTTCGAGTTCGCCCTGGGCGTCACCACGATCGCCGCCGCGCTGACCCTGACCGTGCTGGCCTGGCGGTACGGGCGCAGCGTGCAGCGCGGCCAGCGGCGCACCCGCGACCACGCGGAGGCCGCGCGCATCACCGGGCGCAGGCTGCCGGGGGCCGGCGCGGCCGTGGTGCTCGATGCCGCGCAGCGGGTCGCGTACTGCGTGCCCGGCCGTCCGGCCACGATCGTGGTCACCAGCGGGGCGCTGGCCGTCCTGGATCCCGCGCAGCTCACAGCCGTGCTCGCGCACGAGCGGGCGCACCTGGCCGGCCGCCATCACCTGCTGATCGCCCTCACCCGGGCCCTGTCCGCCAGCTTCCCGGCCGTGCCGCTGTTCACGCAGGGACCCGCCGAGGTGGCCCGGCTGGCCGAGATGCGCGCCGACGACGCCGCGGCCCGCCGCGGCGGCCGGCCCGCGCTGATCGCCGCCCTGCTCACGATGGGCACCGGCGCCGCCGTGCCGGCCCTCGCGCTTGCGGCCACCGCGTGCGCGGTCGCGGC
This sequence comes from Streptosporangiaceae bacterium, assembly GCA_035934395.1. Taxonomy (GTDB): domain Bacteria; phylum Actinomycetota; class Actinomycetes; order Streptosporangiales; family Streptosporangiaceae; genus JASHPR01. The sequence goes on along the minus strand of DASYXX010000552.1, from coordinate 2,685 downwards.
TCGCGTGCAGCGGCTGCTGGAGCCTCCGCGCCGCGGCCGCCGCGCCCGCTACGGTCTGGCCCTGAGCGCCCTGGTGCTGCTGCTGGCCCTGGCGCCGACCCTCGCCGCCGTGTTCGCCGGGCCCCTGACCGCCCACGGCATAACCGGCGCCTGACGCGCTGTATGAAATAACCGCGGCGGCGGCCGGGTTCAGGCGCCATGAGGGTGCCGATGCTGAGGAGCAGACGTGACGACTTCGCTGACTAAGCCGCTCTACACGGCCAGGGCCACCGCAACCGGCGGCCGGGCCGGCCACGCCGTGTCGGACGACGGCATCATCGATCTCGACCTCCGGCCGCCGAAGGAGATGGGCGGACCGGGCGGGGCGACCAACCCCGAGCAGCTCTTCGCCGCGGGCTACGCGGCCTGCTTCCAGAGCGCCCTGGGCGTGGTCGGCCGGCGGCAGGGCACCGACACCGGCAGCTCGACCGTCGAGGCCGACGTCACGATCGGCACGATCCCCGGCGGCGGCTACGGGCTCGCGGTCGCCCTGCGGGTCTCGATTCCCGGCGTCGAGCCCGAGACGGTGCGCACGCTGGCCGAGGCCGCGCACCAGGTATGCCCGTACTCCAATGCCACCCGGGGCAACATCGACGTGACGATCACCGCCGGCTGACGTCTGAAGGGCCCATCATCGCCGCCACGCGACCGTAGGCGCCCAGGACCAGGTCCCAGAACGCCTCGGTGTCGATGGCCACGGCGACCCGGGCGTTGCGGTCGTCCGGCCGGGCGGTGAAGTCGGTGACGGTCATGCCTGCCGTCCATCGCCCGGCCGTCTCCACCTCCACCCGGGCGGGCACGCAGGTGAGCAGGCCGGGCGCAGCCACCTCGGCTACGGCGCACACGTCGTGCACGGCCGGCCCGTCTGGTTCCCCGGCCGGGCCGGGCAGGGCGCCCGCGGGCCTGGTCCCGCGGCTGACGCCGCGGTAGCCCGACAGGCTCGGCAGCAGCAGGTCGTCGGCAAGCCGGCCCAGGCCGCGCATCCGGTCCCGCACGGCCGCGGTGGCCCGGGCCTGCTCGGTCACGTCCAGGCCGACCATGGTCACGGTCCAGCCGGCGCCGAAGACGATCGCCGCGGCCTCGGGGTCGGCGGCGATGTTGAACTCGGCCGCAGGCGTGACGTTCCCCTGGCCGGCCGACCCGCCCATGATCACGAAGTCCCTGACCTGCGTGACCAGCCGCGGGTACCGCCGCACGGCGAGCGCTATGTTCGTCAGCGGCCCGACCGCGATCAGCGTGACCTCGCGGGGCTCCGCGGCGATCGTCGCGGCCAGGAAATCTACCGCATGCCCGTCGGCGGGCCCGGAGGACGAGGCCGGAAGGCTGGCCGCGCCCAGGCCCGAATCCCCGTGCACGTCTCGCGCGTCGAGCACCGGCCGCAGCAGCGGTCCGGGACTGCCGGCCACGACGGGAACGTCCCGCATGCCGACGTAGTCCCGGACCCGCAGCGCGTTCGCCGTGGTCTTGCCGAGATCGACGTTGCCGGCCACCGTGGTGATCCCGCGGATCTCGAGGTCCGGGTGACCGTGCGCGAACACCAGGGCGAGGGCATCGTCGATGCCAGGATCGCAGTCAATGATGACCTTCCGAGCCGACATGCCGTGTTACCCGCGCTCCGGTGGAATTCGGACCTACACCGACGGCGACGGTATCAGGACGGCTGCGGGCCGACCAGCGACACCCCGGCCAGCGCGGTCCTGGGCCCGCGCCAGCGCGGCGGCCGTCAAGTGCGGCGCGGCCGGACCGGGCAGGTCGGAGGAGCGCGCCCGGTCGTTCCGGCCCCGCGCGTAGACCGTCAGCCGCGCGCGGAGCTGCTGGCGCCCGCGGTGCAGGCGCGACATGACGGTGCCGATCGGGGTGCCGAGCATCTCGGCGATCTCCTTATAGGGGTAGCCCTCGATGTCGGCCAGATAGATCGCGGCGCTGAATCCCTCCGGCAGCTCCCGCAGCGCCCGCAGGACGTCGGAGTCGGCCAGCCGGTTCAGCGCCTCTTCCTCGGCCGACCGGGACGTCTGGCCCATGAGAGTGTCGGGGACGTGCAGTTCGCCGAGCTCGCCGAACAGCGACTGGGCCGGCTCGCGCCCGCGCTTCCGGCGGGTGTTGATGAACGTGTTCGCCAGGATCCGGTACAGCCACGCGCTCAGGTTCGTGCCCGGGGTGAACTGGTGGAAGGCGACGTATGCCCGGGCGAACGTCTCCTGGATCAGATCCTCGGCATCGCTGGGGTTGCGCGTCATGCGCAGCGCCGCGGGGTACAGCTTGCGCATGTAGGGAACCACGTCCTGCTCGAATGTGGCGTGGTCCGTGACGTGCTCGTTGACCAGCGTCATGGTGGTCGGCCTCCTTGCTGGTTGCCCCCCTTCCCTGAACAGATCCAACGCTGGCGCGACGTGTCACCTGCTAGACGATTGCGCCGGTCTCCGCCTTACTGACGAGGCCGTGCGGGGGGCACGGTCAACCCTGGGGGAGCGGGGGGAGGGCGGGGGTGGCCGGGGGCAGGCTTGCTGGAACGTCAGCCAGCGGAGATCACCGGTGCTGCGGCAGCTAACGCTCTCATATCAGTCCCCCTTGTGTGACTGGAGCGGCGCGTGCGACCCGTGGGTAACAAGTTGCAAGATGATGCAGTTAAACAAGTAGCCAGAGCCG
>DASYXX010000486.1:0-3326 GCA_035934395.1 Streptosporangiaceae bacterium | reverse complement strand
AGCCGGCCGCCGTGCTCGACTGGGAGATGGCCGCGCTCGGCCCCCGCGAGCTCGACGTCGGCTGGTTCGTGTTCCTGCACCGGTTCTTCCAGGACATTGCGGAGTTCTTCGGCGTCGAGGGGCTCCCCGATTTCCTGCGCCGCTCCGACGTCGAGCGCTGCTACCAGGAGCTGAGCGGCTGGACGCTGCGGGATATGGATTTCTACCTCACCTACGCCGCGCTGCGGCACGCGATCATCATGGCGAGGATCAAGCGCCGCATGATCCATTTCGGCGAGGACGAGGTGCCCGACGATCCCGACGACTACGTGATGCACCGCCCGAGCCTGGAGAAGCTGCTCGCAGGCACCTACCGATGGGACTGAGACGAGTGCCGATTCCGCTGGACGAGTATCCGGTTCACCAGATCCCGCTGCCGATGGACCGCGTGGCCAGCACCGACCGCAACTTCTACGACCGCTGCTACCTCAACGCGCACGACCGCACCGGCGAGGTCTTCCTGGTCACCGGCCTCGGGGTCTACCCGAACCTGGGGGTGATCGACGCGTACGCGACGGCCCGGTGCGGCGACCGCCAGTGGACCGTGCGGTTCTCCGACGCCCTGGCCGAGCGCGGCCTCGAGCAGCAGGTCGGCGGCTACCGGATCGAGGTCGTCGAGCCGCTGCGGCGGCTGAGCCTGAGCTGCGCGGCACCAGACGGCGGCGTCGAGTTCGACCTGCGCTGGACCGGGGCGTTCCCAGCGGTGCAGGAGGAGCCGCACCTGATGCTGTCCGGCGGCAGGCCGATCCTGGACGCCTCCCGCTTCTCCCAGGTCGGCAGCTGGAGCGGGCGGCTGCGGGTGGGCGACAGGGAGTTCGCGGTCACCGACGACCGGTGGGCCGGCGCGAGGGACCGATCCTGGGGGATCAGGCCGGTCGGCGAGCCCGAGCCGCCGGGGCGGGCGGCCGCCGAGGCCATGGGTGGCTTCTGGTGGGTCTACATGCCGCTGCGGTTCGAGTCCTGCGCGCTCATATTGATCGTGCAGGAGAACCCGGACGGCTACCGGATGCTGAACGACGCCCGCCGCGTCTGGCCGGACGGCCGCGTGGAGCAGCTCGGCTGGCCGCGGCTGGACATCAGCTACCGACCGGGCACCCGGCACCCGGAGGCCGCCCGGATCCACCTGACCGACCAGGCGGGAAAGCCGCTGACCCTGGAGGTGGAGACGGTCACGTCCGTCCCGCTGCACGTGGGCGCGGGCTACGGCGGCGACCCGGACTGGTCGCACGGCCGGTGGATGGGCCGCGGGTGGAGCGGTTCCGCCGTGTACGACCTGAACGATCCGGCCGTGGCCGGCCGGATTCCGTTCGGAGTCATCGATCACCTCGCGCGGGCCAGGCTCGACGGCGAGGAGGGGTGGGGCATGTTCGAGCACGCCACCGTCGGCCGGCATGACCCGACGGGCTTCAAGGACCTGTCCTCCGTGGCCCCCTGATGCTGAGCGGGTTCAGCGGGTCACGGCGCTCTCCGCGGCGCCGCCGTAGAGCTCGGCCGCGCGCCAGCAGTACCACGCCACGACGCTGCGGTACGGCCGGTACGGGTCGCCGAGCGGCTCGAGCTGCTTGGGGGTCGGCGTCGGGATGCCCCATGCCAGGCCGAAGCCCTTACGGACCCCGAGGTCGCCGGTCGGCCACACGTCCAGGCGCCGCAGCTGGAACATGAGGAACATCTCCGCCGTCCACCGCCCGATGCCCCGGACCGTGGACAGCCGCGTGACCACCTCGTCGTCGCTCTCGGCCCGCAGCCCGGGCGGGTCGAGCACGACGGTCCCGTCTAGCACCTTGCTGGCCAGGTCCTGCAGCGAGGCCGCCTTGTTGGCGGACAGGCCCGCCGCGCGGAGCTTCTCGGTGGGCAGCGAGAGGATGTTTTCCTCGGTGACCTCGCCGCCGAGCGCGTCGATCAGGCGCCCGTGGATGGCGGACGCCGCGGCGCCCGCCAGCTGCTGGTAGACGATCGCGCGGACCAGGGACGCGATGTTCGACTCCGCCGGCGGGCGCAGCCGGATGGGGCCGGCCTCGGCGACGAGGCGGCGCATGACGGGGTCGCGTTCGGACAAGATGGCGGCCGCCGCGGGGTAGCTTCGGGCGCGGCGGGGGGCTGCGGGCGGCTCGGACATGGGCCAAGTCTCCACCACCGCCGTCATCTCGGCCGGAGCAGGCGGACTGTTAGACTTCGAGAAGACCGAATATACGTAACGTATGTCGCTAAATCGGGCAGATAGCGCAGGCGGAGTAACCCGGAGATGACCCACGCGCCTGAGGGAGACGACGAGGACCCGTACCAGTGGCTGGAGGACGTAACCGGGCCGGCCGCGCTGGACTGGGTGCGGGAACGCAACGCGGAGACCGTCGCGCAGTTGTCGGGCGAGCCTCGCTTCGGGGAGCTGCGCACCGAGATCCGCCAGGTGCTCGACGCTGACGAGCGCATCCCGCTGGTCCGCCGCCGCGGCGCGTACCTGTACAACTTCTGGCAGGACGAGGCCCATCCCCGTGGGCTGTGGCGGCGCACGACGCTGGAGGAGTACCGGCGGGCGCGGCCAGACTGGGACGTCCTGCTCGACGTCGACGCGCTGGCGCAGAAGGAGGACGAGAACTGGGTCTGGCAGGGCGCGACCTCGCTGCGGCCGGGCGGTTACCGCCTGGCGCTGGTGCAGCTGTCCCGCGGCGGCGCGGACGCGAGCGTGGTCCGCGAGTTCGACGTCGCCGAGCGGGGCTTCGTCTCCGGCGGGTTCGAGGTACCCGAGGCCAAGACCGATGTCGGCTGGATCGACGCCGACCAGATCTACGTGGGCACCGATTTCGGCCCGGGATCGCTGACCTCGTCGGGCTACCCGCGGGTGGTCAGGCAGTGGCGGCGCGGCACCCCGCTGGCCGAGGCCGCGGTGGTCTACGAGGGCCAGCCCGAGGACGTATCGGTGCACGCGTTCCACGATCCGACCGAGGGGTTCGAGCGGGACTTCGTGGTGCGCAGCATCGACTTCTACCGCAGCGAGTGGTACCTGCGCGGCGGTGACGGCGATCTGGCGCGGCTGGGGGTGCCCGAGGACGCCGACGTCGATGTGCACCGCGAGTGGCTGGTGATCCGGCCCCGGTCGGCCTGGACCGTCGACGGCGCCGCCTACCCGGCCGGAGCGCTGCTGGCCGCCCGGTTCGAAGCGTTCCTGGCCGGCGACAGGCAGCTGGCGGTGCTGTTCGAGCCGGACGCGCACACCTCGCTCGCCTACCACGCCTGGACCCGCCATCACCTGGTCCTGAACATGCTGCGCGATGTGCGCAGCGACGTGGCGG
>DASYXX010000680.1:0-5104 GCA_035934395.1 Streptosporangiaceae bacterium | reverse complement strand
GGCCCGGCGGTGCGGCGGCCGCAGGCCCGGGCGTCAACCGGGTGGTTGGCCCGCTGTACCGGCTGGAGGCGGATCGACGGCCCTTTCACCCGGTTCTGCCCAGTGCGGTGGGGCGGGTCGGCGGGTGCCGGATCCGCCCGGTCAACGGGGGGTGGTTGGCCCTTTGGGCCGGCTAGCGGGCTGTCCGAGAATTGCGGGTGCGCTGGCTGAGCCTGCCCGGGGGTGCTGGCCAGTGGGGTACGGGGTGCCGGCGGGCTGCGACTGGGATGGGGGGGATTATGGTCGATAGGCCACCGACCACGCTCTATGGGGTGGATGGCCCATCGACCACACGGCCAGGCCGCGCAGGAAACGGCGGAAGCCGCATAACGGGCGGCCGTCGGCTGGCCGGTGGCGAGCGGCCCGGCACATGCGTCACATTGGCCTCGTCTGCCCCGCCGCGATTCTCGAACAGCCCGCTAGAGGCGGCTCGGCAGGACTTTCACCCGGTTCGCCCGGGCCAGCGAGGACGGCTGAGCTGAGCACTGGCCGCCGAATCGAAATTATGTTCTACTAGGCGGATGACCAGCGCTTCCTGGCCTGCTGAGTGCCGCCTCCATCATCCCTGGAAGCCGGGCACGGTCACGGTGACCTGGGAACCGTGCGAGTGCCCGGCCGCCCGCGCCGCGCGCGGCGGCCATGTCAAGGTCAGGTGCAAGGCCCGGGGCTGCGTGGAGACCTGGTGGTCTCCCGTGCACCGGGCCGAGCGTCGGCTCCTCGGCCACCGCGAGGATCACCGGCGCTAGCGCGGCCGCGTGACGCGCTGCTGGCTGCTACCCGGGTCCCGGCCGCGTGGCTCGGCATCGACGGGGAAGTAGATTCGGTAGAGGTCGGGAAGCGGGCCGATCTCATCGCGATGAAAGCCGATCCGACGCAGACGGTGTCCGCGCTGCGTACGCTGCACTGGGTCATGAAAGACGGTCACGTGCATCGTAACGATGCGTGGGTGAGGTGAACTTAGATGCCTGGGCGGACGTAACGTGACTCTCGGTGCCGGCCGCGGAGGGCGCGAGCTCAGCATCGCGCTGCAGTCGGACGAGGACCTCGCGACCTACGCCAGCCTGGCCCCGCGAATCGAGGAGCTCGGCTTCCGGACCGTCTCGGTCTACGGTGACCTGCTGTATCCCTCGCCGCTGCTGCCGCTCATCACGGTTGCCCGGGCGACGCGCAGCATCCGGCTCGGGCCGGCCTGCCTGAACCCCTACCTCCTGCACCCGGTGGAGATCGCGAACCAGCTGCAGATCCTCGACACCGTCTCGGGCGGCCGGGCGTATCTCGGGCTGGCCCGCGGAGCATGGCTCGACGCGGTCGGGGTCACCCACGAGCGGCCGATCCGCCGGCTGCGAGAGGCCGCTGACGTGGTCCGGTACTTGTTCTCCGCCCGCCAGGAGGCCTACCGGGGCCAGATCTTCCAGGTGGAACCCGGCGTGCGCCTCGCGTACCGGCCGGTGCGCGAGGACGTCGACCTGCTGCTCGGGGCGTGGGGCCCGCTCGGGATATCCCTGGCCGGGGAACTGGCCTCCGAGGTCAAGATCGGCGGTTCCGCGAACCCGGCGCTGCTGCCCGCGGCGCTCCGGGCGCTGGCGCGAGGCGAGGCGCGCGCGGGCCGGGAGGCCGGTGAGGTCGGCCTGGTGTGCGGGGCGGTCACCGTGGTCGACGACGACGGGGTGCGCGCCCGGCGCCTGGCCAGGGCGGAGGTGGCCACCTACCTCCCGGTCGTGGCCGCGCTGGATCCCGCGCCCGGACTCGAGGCGGTCGACCTGGCCACGATGCAGCGCCTGGTTCGCGCCGGTGATCACGAGGCGGCGGGACGGCTGGTCCCCGACGCGGTGCTCGACCGCTTCGCGTTCTGCGGCACCCCCGGCCAGGTCACCGCCCAGGTCGAGGCGCTGTTCGAGGCCGGAGCCACCCGCGTCGAGTTCGGCACGCCGCACGGCCTCACAGCCGCCCGCGGCATCGAGCTCCTCGGTCAGCGCGTGCTGCCCGCGGTCCTGGGGGACTAGGCCCTATCTGCGGGCGCCAAGGGCCCGCCGTGGAATAACCCCGTCGCTCTGGGCTCGGGCTGCCACCGCCCTGGTATGCGGCCCCCGAAGGGGCGCTCCCGGTGATCTAGGACCCAAATCCGTCTATTTCATGCATTTGCGTCCTAGATCACCAAAATGGGCCCTGCGCGGATGATCGAACCAGCGTGCTGATCATCTGCGGGCCCCTAGTCACCGCCGGGGGTCCGCGAGCGGGCCCAGCTTCTCGCCGGTGAGCCGCTCGAGGATCTCCCGGCCGATCGGCAGCGCGGCGGTGGCCGCGGGCGACGGCGCATTGAGGACGTGCAGGATCGAGCCCGGCCCCGTGCCCTGGCTGACGAACAGGAAGTCGTCCACCAGCGTGCCGTCCGCGCGAACGGCCTGCGCGCGCACTCCGGCGCCCGCGGGCTCCAGGTGGTCGGCCCGGATCTCGGGCAGCATCCGCTGGATCTGCCTGGCCATCGCCCGCTTCGACAGCGACCGGTACATCTCCCCGATGCCGTAGCGCCAGTGCTTCCTCGCGAGCCTGATCATTCCCGGGTAGGTCAGCGACCTCGCCAGCTCCGCGGGGCGCACGGTAGTCCACGAGTATCCCTCCCGGGCCAGTGCGAGCACCGCGTTCGGCCCGGCGTGCACGCGCCCGTCGATCCCGCGGGTGGCGTGCACCCCGAGGAACGGGAACGCCGGGTCGGGCACCGGATAGATCAGGCCCCTGACCAGTCCGGCCGCCTCCCCGGTGAAGCCGGAGTACTCTCCGCGGAACGGGATGATCGCCGCACCCGGATCCGCGCCCGACGCCCGGGCCAGCTCGTCACAGTGCAAGCCGGCACAGACCACCACCCGCGCGGCCACCAGGTCTCCGCGGTCCGTGCCGACCACGACCTCACCTTCATGCCGGGTGAGGCGGCGCACCCCAGTGCTCAGGCGGATCTCGCCGCCCTCCTTGGCGATCAGATCGCCGAGCTTCCCGCATATCGCGCGGTAGTCGCAGATCCCGGTCGACGGCACCCACAGCGCGGCGATCCCGCGCACGTGTGGCTCGCGGGAGCGCATGCCCGCCGGGTCGAGGCGGTGGGTCTCGACACCGTTGGCATGGCCACGCCGCTCAAGCTCGGCCAGGCGCGGCAGTTCCTCGGGCTCGGTCGCGACGACGAGCTTGCCGCTCACCTTGTGGGGCAGGTCGTGCTCGCGGCAGAACGCCACGGTCTCGGCGCATCCCAAGACGGCCAGGCGCGCCTTGAGCCCGCCGGGCGCGTAGTAGAGGCCGGAGTGGATCACGTTGGAGTTGTGGCCGGTCTGGTGGCTGGCGAGCCCCGGCTCACGCTCGAGGACGACCACGCGGCGGCCGGTCCGGACGACGGCGTGCGCCGTGGCCAGGCCGACGATCCCGCCGCCCACCACCAGGACGTCGAGCCTCGGCGTGGCGCTCACGGCCCCGAGGCTACTGTGTCTCCCGCCACCTGATGGCGGCGAGACGGTCGGCCGACACGTAACCCTGGTCGGCGAACCAGCGCGCGGACTCCTCGATCGCTTCGTGCGCGGGACGCGAGGTGTATCCGATCTCCGCCCGGGCGCGGTCGTCGTTAAAAATCATTTTCGTCGCGGACATGCGGGCCGCCTCGAGCGGCACGCGGGGCTCACGCCGCAGCAGCCGGCCCTGAACAAGGGTGGAGGCGGCGCCCACGCCGAGCGCGAGCGCGCGCGGGATCGCAAACCGCGGCATTGGCAGGCCGCTGTAGTCGGCCAGGATCTGCAGCATCGCCCGCATCGTCAGGTTCTCCCCGCCGAGGATGTAGCTGCGGCCGCGGCCGCCGTGCTCGAGCGCGGCCACGTGGCCGCGGGCCAGGTCGTCGACGTGCGTGACGTTCATCGCGGTATCCACGAACGCGGGCAGCCTGCCGTTGAGGAAGTCGACCACGACCCGCTGCCCGGTCGGCGTCGGCGCCACGTCGCCGGGTCCCAGCGGGAACGTGGGCAGGACGATGCAGACATCCAGCCCCTGCGCCGCGGCCCTGAGCACCTCGTGCTCGGCGATGAACTTGGACCTCTTGTAGTGGCCGAACAGGTGCGCGATGTCGGCGAAGCTCGTCTCGTCGGCCGGCACGCCGTGCCTGGTCTGGCCCAGCCCGAGGACGCCGACGGTGGAGGTGTACACCAGCCGCTCGCATCCCGCGGCCCGCGCGCCGTCGAGCATGTTGAGCGTCCCGCCGACGTTGACGTCGTAGATGATCCCCGGGTCACGTGCCCAGAAGCGGTAGATCGCCGCGAGGTGGAACACGAAGCGGGCGCCCCGGCACGCGTCCCGGACGGCGGCGGCGTCCCTGATGTCCGCGACGATGCGCTGCGCGTCGATATCCTTCAGGTTGCGCTCGTCGGCATCCGGCTCGACCAGGACGGCGACCTCCGCGCCCGTGGCCCGCACCGCGCGGGTCACGGCGGAGCCGATGAACCCCGAGGCCCCGGTGATGAGCACCCGGTCTCCCGGCTCGAGGCGAAAAACGTCGGTCATGGTCGTTTGCTGCTGTGCGTTCCCGCTCGCCTCCGGGGCCCCGCCCGCCTCCCCTGCCCCCTTCACTGGCGCCGCCTTCCCTCGTCGCTCGTTCCTCGCCGCAACCGCCTCTCCTCACCCCAGGCGCCGCCGCGCCCCTCCGGCTCGCTCATTGTCGGCATGATAGGGGGTGCGAAAGGTGCGCGTGGTTCGAGCGGGGGATGAAGCAGCAAGTGGGTGACGAGGAGGGACGCGAGCCGTCGGACGCGACAGGCACGGCGGCGCTCGTCGCCGGCTGGTCGCACGGCCACCGTGACGTGTCCGGGGGGTGGCTGCGGCCGACCGTTTTCGGCGCGGTCGACGGCCTGGTCACGAACGCCTCGCTGATCGCCGGGCTGGGCGGCGGCGGCGTGTCCGCGCACACGATCGTGCTGACCGGCGCGGCCGCGCTGGTGGCGGGCGCGTTCTCGATGGGCACCGGCGAGTACATCTCGGTGACCAACCAGAACGAGCTGGTGCACGCGGAGGTCGCCCTCGAGCGCCAGATGCTGGCCCG
>DASYXX010000449.1:0-4588 GCA_035934395.1 Streptosporangiaceae bacterium | reverse complement strand
GACGCGGCAGACCGCCGCGAGCGCACCCGCCGCCGCGGTCCGGACGGTCTCGTCGGCGGCGACCAAGGTCACCTCGGCGGCCACCAGGTTGACGGCCGCGGCGACCAAGGCCACGACCTCGGCCAAGACGATGTCTACCGCCATGCAGGCGATGAACACCGCGACCAAGGCCATGACCATCGCCACCAAGTCACTGACGGACGCCGTCAAGGCGGTCTCGGCCGCCTCGCCCAAGACGGCGGCCAAGTCAGCAACTCGGGCCGCGTCGACGTCGCCGGCCGCGCCGAGGGCGAAGGGCAGGCCCGCCAAGTCCGGCACGGCGAAGTCCGGCACGGCCAGGTCCGGTACGGCGGCCAGGTCCGGGTCGGCGTCGAGCGCCGCGGCGGCACGCACGACCAGGCCGAAGGCCACGTCCCGGCCGAAAACGGCCGCGGCCAAGTCGGGCACCGCGGACACGACGGCGGCGCGATCGTCGGCTGCCACCAAGCCTAAGGCGAGCGGCAAGCCCAAGGCCGGCGGCAAGCCCAAGGCGAGCGGCAAGCCCAAGACCGCGCCGAAGGTGAGCACGATGCGGCCGTCAGGCGCCAGGACGCTGACCGTCGCCTCGCCGCCGCGCACTCCCGGCGAGGATCGATACGACGACATCCTGGCCGGTCTCATCCGCTAGGGGTTAGCCAGGACGCAGAAGCAGCCGAAGCCCCGGGTGACCGCGCCGGCATCCCGGGGGCGCCCCATCAGGTCCGCTTCCCGTCCCGCCGCACCGCGCCTTCACCGCGAGGCCAGTACCTCGGCGATCTTTGCTGCCGCACCTGGCGGGTCCTCCGCATGGTGCAGCACTTCGCCCCACGACCATCGGTAGTACCAGCACAGGCGGCCAAGCTCGTCGGTGCCCGGAGTGCAGTCGATGCACTCGGCGAGCATCGAGGCACCGGGTATGAATACGTGCAGGGCAGCCGGATACGAGGTCTTCACCGTGGCATGGAAGCCCTCAGTGTCCAACGCCGTCGCGAGCCGGTGCAGATGGTAGCTGCGTACGTGGTCATGCGTGCCGTCCTGCATATCACCTGCCTTGCGGGGTCGGCACATTGTCGGTGCGGGCAGCCCCACCTTGTCAAGCCCGCCCGCCGGGCGAGTAATCAGCGGCCAGGCGCTCCGTACCCTGGATAACCACCGTAACCGTCGCGCCCGTACGGGTCCAGGGGCGCGTACCCGGCCGCCGGATCCTGCGGGCCGGCCGGGTAGCTGCCCGGCGGGTAGCCCGCCGGGTCGGGCGAGGCGTAGCCGCTCGCGTAGCCATTGCCGTAGTCGGCCTGGTGGCTGCCGCCGCCGAGCGGATCGGCGTACGGCCGGGGGCCGCTGAGATAGGTCGGCGCCTCGGGGACGGGAAGGCTGCTGCCCGGCGTCGGCGGCTGCTGATGCCAGTGGCCGTTGCCGGCGGCCCGGCTCGTCTCGCCCGCCGGGGCCGACGGCAGATAGGACCCGTTGCCGTTGCCGTTGCCAGCCGGGCGAGAGTGCGCGCCGGAGTACTCGCTGTACCCCGAGACCGTGGCCTGGCTGTCGGGCGTGACGTAGCTGCCGTACGGGTTCCCCGCGGCCGCCGGGGCCGCCGGTGCGGGCCGGGCCGGCGAGGGCTGGGCGGGCGGGGGCTGCTGGGCCGCTGACGCGGCGTAGGGATCACGGCTCAGCAGCGGGTCGTGCCGGTAACCGTTCGGGTAGGTCGGGCTGGTGTCCCTGCTGCCGTTGCCGTGGTAATCAGGGGCGGGCGAGTCGTAACTCGCGAATTGCTGGGTCGCGGCCGGGTACGGCGCCGGCGCACGGGAACCGCGCGGTGGGGTGTCGGCCCGCCCGTTGCGGTACGACCTGCTGTCGTCGGCCGGGATTCTCGGGAATGACGGGCTGGTCAGCGGGTCGTCGTCGGGGTCCACGCGCGGTCTGCCCGGCGGCTGTGCGCGGCCGGGGCCGGGCAGGCCAGGCAGGCCGACGGGGTCGGCATGCCGCGCCTGACGCGGGTCACTGGCGGCCGCGCGCGACTGGTCGCGGATCCCGCTGACGGGAACGGGGGCCGGGGTGAAGTCGGGCCGGCCGACGGCCGGGCCGACCAGCTCGGCAGCCGCTGGCTGGGGGCGACCGCGCACCGGAAGCCCCGTGGCCGGGTCCTGGCGCGGGACCGCACTCGCCGACGGGCTGCGACGTGTCAGCGCTTGCGTCTCCTGGTCAGGCCCGGACCTCGCCTGGGCCGCGGGCTGCGCGGTGGTCTTCAGCGACTTGTCCGACGCCAGCTCCGCCCAGTAGTCAACGTCGGAGAGCTTCTCCCACTCGCTGCTGTCCCATTCCGAGCTGTCGCCGGACCGCCGGCTGCGTGCCTGCTGAGCGCGGGCCGGTGCCTGGCTCTCCTCGGGGCGGCGTGACGGGCGCCCGTCACCGCCGCGCCCGCTACCGCGGGAGCGCTGCTGCGGGCCCGTCGACTGCGCGCTGCGGCGCTCACTGTAGCCCGGGTCGAAACCACGGTCGTCCTCGTACCCTCGGGCGTCCTGCATTCCCTCGTCGTAGCCGCCACGCCGCGGGTCACGGCGCTGGTCAAAGCCACGGCCCGCGCTCGCCCCGGCCGACCGCCCCGGGCTGCCCTGCCGCCCAGCGGGCCGGCCGTTCCGGTCGGCGCGCGCGGGATGACGCTCGTAGCGGTCGTCCTGCCCGCCGCGGGAGGCGCCCCGGCCGCCAGGCCGGTCGGCGAACTCCTCAGGATCCTCGGCTCTCATGCTCCGCGCCGCAATAATGACGATGACGAGAATGACGACGATAACAACGGCCAGGACGATCACGAGCTTAGTCATCGCACCATCCAACACGGCATGGCCTCACAGGGCGGTGCAAGCGAGGCACACGCGGCCATCGACGCGGACCTTTCCCGTTGCGCGAGCACCCTGATTCATATTCGCGGCTTAACACTTGGACAGTGATTCTGTCGGACCGCTATGGTCGCTGTCACGCGTTTCGAGAAGTTTACCCGGGCCTGTCTACACGTTGCGGTCAGACGGTTACGCAGTGATAAAGCCCGTCAGCCTGCCCCGCGCCACCGCGTGGCTCGCGATGTCAGACACCGCGGCCGTGAGGCTGGCGCCCTCCTTCAGCTGCAACGAGGCGTTCAGCGCGTAGATCGTGAACCGGTACTGGTGGCTGTGGCTCGGGCACGGCGGAGCGTAGCCGACCAGGCCCCTGCTGTTGACCGCCTGCAGCGCGCCCGGCGGAAGGCGGTTCGCCTGGATGTCCGTAATCTGCGGGTTGATATTAAACACAATCCAGTAGACATAGGGAGTAATCGGGGCGTCAGTATCGTCGACGACCAGCGCCAGCGCCCTGGTGCCCGGGGGCACGCCGGACCAGCTGACCGGAGGGGTCTCGTGCCGATCCCCGCAGGTGTACTGGCGCGGAATCGCCCGCCCCTGACCGAACTCGGGGCTGGTCACGGTCATCACCTGCGAATTGCCCTGGCGCAGGGCCGCGGGCCCGCCGAGCAGGCCGCAGCCGCCGATCGCCACGGCGGAGGCCACCGCCGCGGCCCGCAGGCACGCCCGGCCGAACACGCGATCACCCCCGTCCAGCCACACCTTTATATTGACCCTCCACGCCCGCCCTCACCCGCCACGCCCGCCCATTTCACCCTCCACGCCCGCCGTCACGCTTCACGCCCGCTACCCCGGTCCTCCCGGCGGCTGATCCTACCCTCACGGACCTGGTCAGCCGAGTGCGCGGCAGAATGGCATCCGAGCAGTCCGCGGGCGCGGCCGCCCGCACGACCGCGATTATCCGCGTTCCGGGCGCCGCGACCGCCTGGCCTCAATATCCTGCTCGCGGAGCTTGCTCCGCAGCGGGGGGTTAACGGAGGCCGTCCCACCGGGGGGCAAGGACCGCGGGCGGGCGCTGCCTCGGTCTGTGGGGACCAGGCCGGAAATACCGTGTGCTCATGCGGGACATGCCGGGCGAGGTGCTGGCCAGGACGGGGCCATAGCCGTCAGACTCGTGCCGGGGGAGGTCCGAGCTACGCCCCCGCGCGGCCGGCAGCGCGGAAGGAACGCCGATGCACCAGTTGCGCCTCGTCGCAGTCAGCGAGGACGGCACCTACGCCATTCTCGCGGAGCCGGGACGGGGCGGGCGCTACTCCCTGCCGATCGACGACCGCCTGAGGACGGTAGCTCGCGGGCAGTTCTCCCGGCTCGCCCAGTACGACATCGAAGTGGAGAATCCCTTGCGACCCAAGGAGATCCAGGACCGGATCCGCGCCGGAGAAACGGCCGACGAGATAGCCGACGCGGCAGGAGTCCCGATCGACCGGATCCGCCGCTTCGAGGGCCCGGTCCTCGCCGAGCGTGAGTACCGGGCTCAGGAGGCGCAACGGGCGACGGTGCGCAGCCCGGGCGACAACGGGCCCGGCCCACAGCTTGGCGAGATCGTCGCCGAGCGGCTCGTCGAGCTGGGCGCCGTTCCCGACGACGCCCGCTGGGATTCCAGGAAGCGGGCCGACGGGAACTGGCAGGTACTCCTCGCGTACACGGCGGGCGGCCGGTCGCAGGCCGCTGAGTGGATCTTCGAT